>JASHQG010000192.1 GCA_030037665.1 Acetobacteraceae bacterium | reverse complement strand
CTTGAGCGGGTCAGCGGCGACACCGCGTACTGGCCAACCGCGAAGCGCCGAGACTTCAGAGCCGCCAGGAATGCCGGGTTCCGGTTGTCGTACACCACGCGGCCGGGGGCGCTGCTGCAGAACGACCGACCCGATGAATCATCGGCCACGATGCTCGCGTAGCTTGGGTATTCGTTCTTCAAATTCGCCAATATCGCCGAGCAGTACAGGTCATTGTGCTCGCGAATTGCGGGCGCCTGCGCGAGTGCGGTTAAAAACTGCCGCGCGCCGCTGACGACGGCCTTTGCCTCCCCGGCTTCCGACTGGGCGAGGCCGAAGACGTCGCGACGTACTTCGGCCTGCCGGGCGCGGCGCAATTCCAACTGACTGCTTGCCAGGAGCACGATGGCCGGAAGCATGCACATCGCGGCGAGCAGAATAAGGTGCCGTCGCACGCTCATCTGGCGGCTTCTCGAGTTGAAATGGCCGGCTGAGCGCCGTACGCATTGCGGTTGCTGTTGATCGTGCGCAATTCGAGCCAGTCTGCGCTGCCTGCTGTCCTACCTCCTCACGGCATCGGGAGGCAACAACAGCCCGACGTGTTCACGCAACCGCGAACAAGATTACGTAAAATGCAGCGTATGATTTGATATCAAATTAATCATGGTTGGCTGGCGCGGCTTCCGGTGTTGCGACGTCGCGTTCCGTTGCGGCGTAGCAGGAATTCCCGCCCAACTTTCACCATCGGGACGCCGTCATATTCGACGATATCAGCGGTCGCATAGGTTTCGTGCCAGGAATCTGGAATGAAGCTGCCGGTGCCGACCACATCAATCGGTGCCTTGGCATCCGCCATGACGCGGCATTTCTCGACCCCGAAGCCGGACGAGACGACAATTCGCACTTTCGGGTAACCGGCGGCATCGAGGGCCTCGCGCGTGCGCCAGATCGCCGCGGCAGACACGCCGGTGCCGACGAGGAAGCGCATTTCCGTCTCGCTGCGATACCGCCGGATTGCGCCCGGCGTGTGGCGCTCGAGCACGGCATAGCTCTCGGCCGGGTCGAGCCCTTCCAGAAAGCGCCCGCCATGTGTGTCGAGCCGGAACGACAGCCGCCCGGCCGCCGCAAGATCGGGAAAGCGTTCGCAGACAGCCAGTGCGTCGGTGATCTCCCGACCGAAGTAATCGACCAGCACGGTGATCGGCTCGTCCGGAAAAGTTTCGCGGAACATCTCAGCGGCACGCACGGTCGAGCCCGCATAGCCGATCAGTGAATGCGGCATCGTGCCAAACCCGTGCGGCGCGCCAAACCAGTGCGCCGTGCCGTCATTGGCGTTGCCGATGAAGCCCCTTGCCCCCTCGCGTCTCGCGGCGCTGCTGCCGACGCCCGCGGCGTAGGCCATCATGTCTTGCATCTCCGCGCCGGCACAGTGGCGCGCCTCCATTGCCAGGAACGCCGCATCCGGCAAGGCAAGGCACATCTGATAGGCGTTGTGTGCAGCCACGCAGCACGGCCCGATCTTTTGCAGCAGGATCGTTTCCAGGTCGGACAACTGAACGAAGCTGCCGGTAATATAGCAAAGCGGCTCGCCGGCTCCGGCCCAGCTGCCTTCGGGATACATCAGGTCCACATCGATGCGCGTGCGGCGAGCGGCTGCAACCGTCTGCAGCCATTCGGTCATCAGTCGCGGTGCGGAGATCACAGGTGGCCGCAGAAAGACCGCATAAGTCACGCGCTTGTCGCCGAACCGCGCAGCGATCTCCTTGGTGCGGTTGAAATATGTGTCAACCCGCGCTGCGATCTCGGCGGCGAGATCGAGCCGGTGCCCAGGTTGGTCCGGTGGCATGGTGCCTACTGTGCGGCGGCCTGCATCGGCGCCGAGGGCATGCGGCGCTGCTTCAGTTCCTCCGCCACGAGGAACGCGAGCTCCAGCGATTGTTCCGCATTCAGGCGAGGATCGCAGAACGTCTCATAACGTTCAGTCAGGTCGGACTCGGTCAGCCGGTGTGCGCCGCCAGTGCATTCGGTGACCTCCTGCCCGGTCATTTCCACGTGCACGCCGCCCGCCCAGGTGCCTTCTGCAGCGTGGATGTCGAAGAAGCTGCGCACTTCCGACAGGATCGCATCGAAGTTCCGCGTCTTCAGCTTGTTGGCGACGGTGGTGACGGTGTTGCCGTGCATCGCATCACATAACCAGACGACTTTGTGACCTTCGCGTTCCACCGCACGGATCAGCGGGGGCAGCGTCGTTTCTACCTTGTCGGCGCCCATGCGGCTGATCAGCGTGATGCGACCGGACTCGTTCTCCGGGTTGAGGGTGTCGAGGATGCGCAGCAAATCGCCAGACTCCTGCGTCGGGCCGACCTTGATGCCGATAGGGTTCTTGATGCCCCGCATGAACTCGACATGCGCACCCTCGGGTTGGCGCGTGCGATCGCCGATCCACAGGAAATGCGCGCTGCAGCCGTACCAGTCGCCGGTCGTGGAATCGACGCGCGTCATTGCTTGCTCGTACGGCAGCAAGAGCGCCTCGTGGCTGATATAAAAATCCGTCTCGCGCATATCGCGCGTGGTTTCGCTCGTCATGCCGCATGCGGTCATGAACGACAGCGTCTCGTCGATGCGGTTCGCCAGGTCGGCGTAACGGCCGGCAAGCGGGGAACGCTCGACAAAGTCAAGGTTCCAGCGATGCACTTCGTGCAAGTCGGCGTAACCGCCCGAGGCGAAGGCGCGCAGCAGGTTCAGCGTGCTGGCCGATTGGAAATAGCCGAATTCGATGCGCGCCGGATCAGGCGTGCGTGCTTCCGCGGTGAACTCCGGCCCATTGACGATGTCGCCGCGGTAGGACGGCAAAGTGACGCCACCCTGCGTTTCCGTGTCTGATGACCGCGGCTTGGCGAACTGCCCTGCCATGCGGCCCATTTTCACCACCGGCAGTGAAGCGCCGAACGTCAGGACCACCGACATCTGCAGCAGCACCCGAAACGTGTCCCGGATGATGTTGGCGGTGAAATCGGCGAAACTTTCGGCGCAGTCGCCGCCCTGCAAAACGAAGGCCCTGCCCTCGGCGGCGCGCGCGAGTTGTGCCTTCAGGCGGCGCGCCTCGCCGGCGAACACCAGCGGAGGGTATCTGCCAATGCGCCTTTCCATCGCCTCGAGCTTCGCCTCGTCCGGATAGGCGGGCACCTGGCGGATCGGACAGGCGCGCCAGGTGTCGGGGGTCCAGCGCGGCGGGGTGGATGCGGTCATGAGATTGCTCCTCCGGCGCCGCTATCTCACGAAACGGCCGGCATGGCTACATCGCCGCATGACCAAGAACCGCAGTGCGGGCGCCGTAGCGGGCACGATGCCTGGAATGGCCCGCGCAAAACAGTCCGGGATGCCGTCGAGGAACCCGGGGACCGTCCGGGGCGACAGGGCGATTGTCTCTGGCACAATCCGCGTCCCGACCCGAACAGTCTGAATGCAACTCAGGTTTGCCGCCAGGATGTCCGACCGCTGGGTATTATGGCCGCATCGTGAACCGCGACTCCCCCACAGTCCTGAGTGGCGCTGCCATGTTGGCGAACTCGCATAACAGCCGCCGCGTGTCGCGCGGATCGATGATCTCATCCACCCAGAAGCTCTCAGCCGTCCGGAACGGCGAGCGGAGCCGGTTCAACCGCGCCTCGATTTCCTCCAGCTTCGCCTGCGGATCGTCCGCCGCGTCAATCTCGGCGCGATAGGCCGCCTCGATCCCACCCTCCAGCGGCAGCGAGCCCCAACTCGCCGACGGCCAGGCATAGCGTACACAGTAATGGCTCACCGGTTGGTGCCCCAGTCCGCCGACGCCATAACAGTTGCGCACCACGATGCTGCACCACGGTACCGTCGTCTGATTGATTGCCGAGAGCGCCCGCACGCCCCAGCGGATCACGGCCGAGCTTTCCGCCGCCAGTCCGACCTGGAAGCCGGGGCAATCGACCAGGTGCACGATGGGCAGATGGAAGGTCTGCGCCGTATCGACAAAGCGAATGATCTTGTTGCAGGCATCCGCGGTCCAGGCGGCGCCATGGAACAGGGGATCGCCGGCCATCAGGGCGACCGGCCAGCCATCGAGACGGGCGAAGCCCGTGATGATCGGGCGCCCGAATAACCGCCCCATCTCAAAAAACGATCCCTTGTCGACCACCGCCTCGATGATGCGGCGCATGTGATAGGCTTGTTTTTTCACCCGTGGCACCGCGGCGATCAGAAAATCCTCGCGCCGGCTCGGGTCGTCCCAACCGCGCACGCGTGGCGGCAGGTCGTGGACCGAGCTCGGCAGGTAGGACAGGAACCGCCGCGCCGCATCGAACGCCTCGTCCTCGCTATCGACCGCATGATCTACCGCGCCGCAACTGAGCTGGACCTCCCAACCTCCCAGCTCCTGCTTGGTCCGCGGTTCTCCCAGCCTTTCCACCACTGGTGGGCCGGCGACGAACACCGCGGCAATATCCTTCACCATGACGGAGTAGTGTGACGCTGCCAGCCGCGCTGCACCCAATCCAGCGACCGAACCAAGTCCCAGTGCGACCACGGGGACGATGCCCATCTGGTTGGCGACGAGGTCGAATGACGTGGTCTCGGTCAGCCCGCCCGGCAGGTTCGCGCGGCCGGTGGTCTCGATCGTCTTCACCGAACCGCCCCCGCCGGAGCCCTCGATCAGTCGGATGATCGGCATGCGATAGAGGGTCGCCAGCTCCTCCGACATCTTCGGCTTGCCCTTGATCGAGGCGTCCGCCGAGCCGCCGCGCAGGGTGAAATCATCGCCGGCGATAACCACCGGTCTTGCGTCCACCGTGCCGCGGCCGAACACGCAATTGGCGGGGACAAACGACACGATGGAGCGGCCCTCCGCATCATAGGTGGCCTTGCCCGCGATCGCGCCGATTTCGTGGAAACTGCCGGGGTCAAGCAAGCGATCAATCCGCTCGCGCACCGTCAGCCGTCCGCCGGCGTGCTGTCGCGCCACGCGCTCCGACCCGCCGAGTTCACGGGCCAGCGCCTCGCGGGCGCGCAGCTCCTGCAGTTCAGGTTCCCACCCTGCGGCAGTATCGACAATCCGAGGCGGCGCGCGCAGAGGGCTGTCGTCGGGCATATCCGGTCCGTCTCCGTTTTCTGTCAGGACCGACGACGCTATGGAGGAATCGCCGGGCACGCAACGTCCGGTGCCGTATGCCAGCGTCGCAAAGTCGTGGTCACCCCGCTTCTATCTGGTTCTCGAGTGGTACCTCCCGGGGACCGGTCTCAATTCGCATGCCGACCATCCGGCTGTGGCGATGTCGAGCAGTCGAATGTGCATTTCCACCGTCCGCGTCGACTTGGTGGCGGTCCCATCGGCCCCGGTCATGATTGATTGTTGAGCGCGGCCATCGCGAAACCTTGCCTGTCGCCGATTGGCTGGCAGGCCGAAGCCCATGTGGGCGCGCGTGTGGGCGCGCGGCGGATGCGCGGCTGATCAGTGCACCGGCCGGCGACCGGTGCGTGCCAGCAAAGATCGCATCCAGGCGGAGGGGCTGCGGTGTCGGGAGCGGGGGCCTTCATGAGCTTCGTTGATTAGCACTGTCGGCTTGGTCATCGCGAAACGTCCGCTCAGGCGGCAGGAGTTACGGTCACAGCCCGGGCCGGGCCATCGATGCTCATCGACGGCGCGGCCCTGCTTTGCGCGCCGGGAACAGGAAGCATTCATACCGGGATAAAAGCGCCTCTCACGCACGACTTGCGCCGCTGCTAGAGCAAGCCATTCCGTGTGAGAACCCGCACCTGGAGGCGACTTCCCGCGTGCCCGTTTGGCTTCCCGTGACAATCGCCGCGGCGTTGTTCCAATGCTGGCGGACCGCGGTGCAGCAAAAGCTGCGCGGCTTGCTGTCGGTGAACGGCGCGGGCTTCGTACGTTATGTATATGGTGCACCCACCGCACTGGTGCTGCTGCTGATCGCGCTGGCTGTGACCCAGCTGGTGCTGCCAGCGCCCAACGTCCGTTTCGTGCTCTACTGCATTGCGGGCGGGATGCTGCAGATTCTCGCCACGGTACTGCTGATCATGGCGTTCGGTTACCGGAACTTCGCGGTCGGCACCGCCTATTCCAAGACCGATGTCGTGCAGAGCGCGGTCGTCGCACTGATCCTGCTGCATGAGGTCCTGCATCCGCTCGCGTGGGCCGGCATCGCACTTGGCCTCAGCGGAGTCGCGACGCTCTCACTCGCGGGGCGCGGCCTGCGGCCAGGTGAATTGCTGAGAGCCAGCGTGCAGCCGGCGGCGCTGTGCGGCTTGGGGGCGGGGTTTTGCTTCGCCTTCACCACCGTGTTCATCAAACTCTCGATCCAGGCACTGAGCGGCCCGAGCATCCTGGTACGGGCTTTATTCGCATTGGTCGTCACCAACAGTCTGCAGACGCTGATGCAAGGCGCCTGGCTGGCCTGGCGCGAGCCGCGCGAATTGCGCAAGGCGTTCACCACGTGGCGCAGCTCATACGGGGCCGGCATCTTGTCGGCTGCGGGATCAGCCTGTTGGTTCGCCGCGTTTGCGCTCGCCGATGTCGCGCTGGTGCGCGCTGTCGGTCAGGTGGAGATCGTGTTCACCCTGTTGTTCAGCCGGTTCTACCTGAAGGAGACGCTACAGGCTGGGGATGTGGCAGGACTGGTACTGGTGGTCGGTGGCGTGTTGCTGATCATCCTCGGTTCATGAGCGCACCTTCACGAGGGCCGCCGCGCGCGCAGCGCTGCTGCCAGAGTCCCATCGTCCAGCACATCCAAAGCGCCACCGATCGGGACGCCCTGCGCGACCTTTGTCACGTTTACGCCGAAGGGCCGTAGCCGGTCGGTCAGCCAATGTGCGGTGGACGCACCATCCACCGTGGCGGGCAGTGCCAGGATCACCTCGGATACGCCACCTCCGGCCATCCGCGACATGAGCGGTGCGACATTCAGGTCCTCCGGGCCGACCCCACCCAACGCCGACAGCGTGCCGCCCAGCACATGGTAGAGACCATGGTGCAGCGAGCCACGTTCGAGGGCCCATAGATCGCCGACACTCTCGACAACGCAGATCACCGACCGATCGCGCTCCATATCGCTGCAGATCGAGCATGGATCGCGGCTGTCCAGGTTTCCGCATAAATGGCATGGCCGCACGGCACGTGCCGCATCCGCCAGCGCGGCAGCGAGCGGCAGCATGCGCGATTCTGGCTGTTGCAGCAGCTTCAGCGCCGCGCGACGTGCACTGCGCGGCCCCATGCCGGGCAGCTTCGCCAGAAGACCGATCAGCTTGTCGATCTCAGGTCCGCCCATGATCCAGTCTTCAGCTGTCTGTCATCAGTCGTGGCATGGCAGGCGCGAGCATCAGGCCGATGTCGGTAAGCCTGACTGCCCGTGGCGCCTCATGCCTGATTCCGATGTGCGGCGTCTGAGGACCGCCGACTAAAACGGCAGCTTCATCCCCGGCGGCAACTGCAGCCCGCCGGTGATCTTCTGCATCTCGCTTGCCATCGTCGCTTCGATCTTTGTTTTGGCGTCGCGATGCGCGGCGATCATCAGGTCCTCCAGCATCTCGGTGTCCACTGGGTCGAGAAGTTTCGGGTCGATATGGATTTTACGCAAATCACCCTTGCCGTTCAGGGTGACACGCACCAAGCCGGCGCCGGCCTCGCCGTCCATTTCCATCGTCTCAAGCTTCGCCTGCATCTCCTGCATGCGGGTCTGCATTTGCGCCGCCTGCTTCATCAGGCCGCCGAGGTTCTTCATGCGTCAGGCTCCATCTCATCCGACAGTTCGGCGTCCGGCGTGGTGAATTCGAGCAGATCGTCGGGCACCGCCGCCGCCGCGGTCTCCGCCGGTAGACCATAGGCGTCCACGCTGCTGTCGTGCACCGTGTCAATGCGAGCTCCCGGAAACGCGTCCAGGATCGCCCTCACCAGCGGGTGGTCCGCGGCTGCTGCGCGACGTCCGGCATCCGCCGCATTGCCTTGCTCCGCCAATGTGGGGTCGCCCTGCGCCGCGGAAAGCGCCACAGTCCAACGTGCGCCGGTTACCTCCGCCAGCAGCGCCATGAGTTTCGGTGCAAGGTCCTTCGGCGCGTCGGGCTTTGGGCGCAGCTCGATCACTGGCGGAGCGAAGCGTACCAGATGAACTGAGTGCACGAGATGCGCGTGCAGCATCGCCTGACGGTGCTCCGCTACCAGCGCGGCGAGCTCGCGAAAATTTGCCGGCCGCGACTGCGCAGGCGCGGTTGCCGGGACCGCGACTGCTGGAGCCGCTGCGCCGGCAACGGCACGCACACCGGGGGCCGGCGGCGGGGCGGGCGGCGGCGAGGTAGACACTGTCGCCGTTGTCGGCGGATTGGCGGACAGACGGCGGACCAAATCGCCGGGTGTCGGTTGCTCCGACAGATGGCAGAGGCGGATCAGCACCATCTCGGCTGCGGCGCGGCGGTCGGGCGCAGTTTCCACCTCGCCGACCCCCTTCAGCAGCATTTGCCAGGCGCGAGCGAGGCTCGGCACCGACAGCCGCTCGGCCAGCGCCAAGCCGCGCGTGCGTTCGCTCTCCGGCAGCTCGCTGCTGTCGCGCAGGTCAGGGATCGACTTGAGCCTGGTCAACGTGTGCACCAGCTCCAACAGGTCTTGCAGCATGATGCCCAAGTCGGCGCCCCGCTCATATGCGCGGTCTGTGATCTGCAAGGCCTCGCGCGGGTTACCCGCCATCACCGCCGTCATCAGGTCGAACACCATGCCGCGATCGGCGAGGCCTAGCATGTCGATGACGGCCGTTTCGCTGATCGTACCGTCCGCCTGCGCGATCGCCTGGTCCAGCATGGATAGTCCGTCGCGTACCGACCCGTCCGCTGCGCGCGCGATCAGATCCAGCGCGGCCGGCTCGATCTGAACGCCCTCCTTCGCCGCAATCCCGGAAAAATGCATGGCAAGCTCGCCGACGCGGACCCGGCGGAGGTCGAAGCGCTGGCAGCGCGACAATACGGTGATGGGTACCTTGCGCAGTTCGGTCGTGGCGAACACGAATTTGACGTGTGGTGGCGGCTCCTCCAGCGTTTTCAGCAGCGCGTTGAATGCGCTGCGCGACAGCATGTGCACTTCGTCGATGATGAACACCTTGGTGCGCGCCTGGATCGGACGGTAGCGGGTCGCCTCGATGATCTCGCGCACGTCATCGACGCCGGTACGGGACGCGGCGTCCATCTCCATCACGTCGGGATGGCGGTCGGCGAGGATCGCCGCGCAGTTATCGCACACGCCACAGGGATCGGCGGTCGGACCGCCGGTGCCGTCCGGACCAATACAATTCAGTGCGCGGGCGATGATGCGGGCGGTTGTGGTCTTGCCGACGCCGCGCACGCCCGTAAGCATGAACGCGTGCGCCACGCGGTTCAGCGCAAACGCGTTGCGCAGGATACGTACCATGGCCTCCTGCCCGATCAGGTCGTCGAATCGCGTTGGCCGGTATTTCCGGGCGAGCACACGGTAGGCGGGGGCAGGCGACGGTGGCGGTACCTGTGTGGGCAGGCTCTCGCCGAACAGCCCGGGGCCTTCCGGTGGCGGAGGCGGTGGGATGTCCTCGGTCGGCGAATCTTCTTCCTGGAACAAGCCGGACATGGCGGAGCGGGTTGATTGGCCGGGCGGCCATCCTCTGCGGCAGGTGGTGGCGGATAGGACGGGGAATATCACGGTCGGGGTGGCGGTCCCAGCCGAGCAGCACCATCCATCGCTCTGGCGTCGGTAACGCCGTCCCGAGCGATCCTGACCCACCCATATGGCCAGTGTGCGATTCGGCACGACTCCTTTATGGGCGAGGCTGCAGATTGCCGACGCTTGCACCATCGAGGACGCGTGGATCCGCTGGTCGATCTGCACGGAGGGACCAGCCTCGTACATCGCGTGCCGCAGCACGTTGTGTCTGCGTCCGGCGCTGAAGTGCGGTGGCCGCGCTGCGCGAATGCGAGATGGCAAAAGAGACGCGCGCCGGGGTGCCGGACACCCCAATGACCCGAGGCCGTCTCACCGACACAGCAGCGTTCGACCGTGGCACTGGCACCGGGTTCAGCGACGCTGGCAATAGCGCCGGGCGTGGGCCGGATCTGTCAGGCGCCCAGGGATAGGACTCACGCCGCCATCGGAACCGGTTCGGCCGGCCTGGCGTGTTGCAGCGGCAGATCGCGGACTTCGACGATGCGTGCACGGTCGAAGCCATTGAATGCCGTGCGGAAACATCCGCCATAAGCGCCAAGCTGGCCGATCTCGATCCAGTCGCCGTCCGTCACGTCGGCCGGCAGGATGAACGGACCGTGCATCGCATCGGCGCTGTCGCAGGTGGGTCCGAACAGGGAAAACCCGTGCTTGGCCGCGGATTCGCGACGATCGTCCGATGGGATCAGCCGGGCGGGGTAGCGGAAGCCGAGCGTGCCAGCATCCGCGAGGCTGCCGTAGACGCCATCGTTGACATAGAGCGCGTCGCCGCGCCGCCGCTGCACCTGCACCACCACCGATGCGCCTCCGGCGACCAGGGCACGGCCTGGTTCGGCCCAAAGCTGTGCAGCCGGCAGACCGAGCGCTTCAAATCCGGATTCGATCTCGGCCAGGAATGCGCCGAGCGGCGGTGGTTCCACGTCCGGATAGGCAACCGGAAAGCCGCCGCCGACGTCGACAATCTCCACCGGTACTCCGGCGGCATGGATGACCTGGCCCGCTACCGCCAGCGCGCGGCGCCATGCGAGCGGATCGAGGCACTGCGAGCCGACGTGGAACGACACACCGAGCCGGGCCGCATGTGGACGCGCATCGCGCAAGAGCGTTGCCGCATCGTCTGACGCTGCGCCGAATTTGCCGGAGAGATCGAGGCGCGCACCCCCCTTCGGTAGCGCGAGCCGCACAATCACCCCGAGGTCGCCATCAATTGCGGTCGCAGCGATTTCCTGGCCGAGCTTCGCCAGCTCCTCGGCGCTGTCCACGACGAAGTCCCGGACCCCGTGCCGAGCCCACGCTTCGCGGATGGCTCCGCGCGCTTTGACGGGATGCATGAAGTGGATTGCGGCATCCGGGAACATCTGCCGTACCAGGGTGACTTCATTGATCGACGCGCAGTCGAAATGCGAGACGCCCCCTGCGCGCAAGGCGCGCAGCACGGCCGGCTCCGGATTGCACTTTACGGCGTACATCGTCACGCCGGGGAATGCCGTGACAAACTCGCGTGCCGTCGCGGTGATCGTCGCCGGACGCAGACAGTGCATCGGCTCCTCCGGCCGGTTCGTTGCAACGACGTCATCGACCAGGGGGAGCACAACGGGTTGCGCAAGGAACGGGCGGCGCAGCGGCGAAACAGCGGAGCGGACACGCAGTGCGTTCATCGGAATGCCCTCGCGAGGCTGTGGGCCCGTCAGCGGCGCGCCCGGCGATTAGAACAAAGCAGGATGAAACCGCCGCCGCGCGCCCGTGCGCCGCGGTGGCGGGTAGTTCAGCCGATGCTGCGAGGACTTCGCATCGCGGCCATCCGAGCAGCCAACATAGGCGGTTCCCTTGCGACCCCGGCCCCACTCTTGGACCGGCCCGACCGAAAAGGACGCGTTACGTCGTTGCTGTGCCCAACAGGGCTCGCGGCACGTGCGATGCGTCAAAGAGCCGCCGTGTCCGGTGAAGGAACGCGGCGGAGAGCGCGATATAGGAGTGTCGACCGGCGACGTGCTATGCGTTTTTGACGCCCGAGCTACTCGGAGCAAGCAAGGCAAGGTACTCCCACGCCACTGTCGCGGCGGCGAGCGCGGTGATCTCGGACACATCATAGGCCGGCGCCACCTCGACCACATCCATGCCGGCAAATGCGATCCTGCGCAGTCGCCGCAGGATCGCCTGAGCTTGCCATGATGCGAGGCCGCCTATCTCCGGCGTCCCGGTGCCAGGGGCGAAGGCCGGATCGAGCGCGTCGATGTCGAAGCTGAGATAGGCGGGTGAGTCGCCGACCACGGTGCGGATTTTTTCCGCAACAACGTCTGGATTGCTTGCGTGCACGTCCTGCGCCGTTAGCACTGTCACGCCGCGGCCGAGCGTCCAGTTCCACACGTCTTGCTGCACGGGGGAACGGATGCCGATCTGGATCATTCGGCGCGGCTCGACCAGACCTTCCTCGATCGCGTGATAGAAAACAGAACCATGTGCGTAGGACTGGCCGAAATTGGTCGGCCAGGTATCGACATGCGCATCGAAATGCACCAGTGCGAGCGGGCCGCCGATCCGCTTTGAAAGGGCACGCAGCAGCGGCAGCGTGATAAGGTGTTCGCCGCCCAGCGCCAGTAGATGTCCGATCCCGGCTGCGTGTTGCTCGATCCGTTGCAGGCTGGCGGAGATGTCGCCGAGTGCAATTGGGAAATCGCCGATATCGGCCACGTCCAGCCTCGCCGGTTCGATCCAGAACGCGGGATGATCACCATCGGTCAGCATGCGGCTGGCGCGGCGGATGGCCTGCGGCCCGTCGCGCGCACCGGCGCGATTGGTGGTGCCGATGTCGAGTGGAACGCCGGCAACGACGAAGGCCGCGTCGTGATTGCTGCAGGTGACAGACAGGAAGGTCGGCGATGCGGCAAAGGTCGGGGTGTCAGTCATGACGGGAGTCTGTCATTGCAGGAAACGCGGCGCCCGCGTCATCGCTGGCCGGGTCCGGACCAGCCACGCCGTTGCTGCTTGCCTGAAGGATAGGCACGGACGGCCGCAAGACGCCCGAGCGTGGGATGGGGCATCTATTGCTGCTGCGTTGGCCATCTGGTGCGGGCACGCACTATCGCACGACCACATTCCTGAACTGCCATGGGTCACTGGGATCGATATCCTCGGGAAACAGTCCGCTGCGTCCTTCTAGCGGCGTCCAGTCTGTGTAGGCGCCGGTGAGTCGGCCGAGATAGGGCTCCATGATCGAGAGCACGCGTTCAGAATCCAGATCGTCGGCCTCGACCACGCCACGCCGCGGGTTCTCCAGCGCCCAAACCATTCCCGCCAGCACCGCCGCTGTCACCTGCAAGCCGGTCGCATTCTGGTAAGGTGCAAGCCTCCGGGTCTCCTCAATCGACAACTGCGAGCCGTACCAGTACGCATTCTTCGCGTGTCCGTACAGCAGGACGCCAAGTTCGTCGATGCCGTCGACGATTTCATCATTCATGAGTCGCCAGCGCGATTGGGTGCGGAACGCGTTTCCCTGCAGCTCATGCAACGACAGAATCGCGTCATCGCACGGATGATAGGCGTAATGGCAGGTCGGGCGATACACCACATGCTCACCATTACGCAGCGTCAAGTAGTCGGCGATGCTGATCGATTCATTGTGTGTGATCAGATAACCCTGAATAGATCCGGCCAGCGGCGTCCAAGTGCGCACGCGTGTTCCTGCACCGGGACGTTTCAGGTAAATCGCCGCATCGCAGCCGAACGTGTGTCGCGCGCCCTCTGGCGGAAGCTGTTTTTCATGTGTGCCCCAGCCGAGTTCCGATGGTTGTAATCCCTCCGACAGGAAACCGTCGATCGACCAGGTGTTGACGAACTCGTCTTTCTCTTTGGGGATGCTGGCGCGCTGCGTGTCACGCTCGGCGATGTGGATTCCCTTCACGCCGAGATCGCGTGCCAGCCGGCTCCACTCCTCGCGGTTCCTCGGACTTGCCTGACCGCCGGCCAGGTGCAGCAGCGCGCGCTTGACCAGATGGCTGACCAGGCCCGGATTTGCGCCGTGCGCAATCACGGCAGTCGGATCAGCCTGTTCGCGCCGCAACGCCAGCGCGGATTCGCGCAATGCATAGTTGGAGCGCTCCGACATCGACTTCGTCGGATCGGTATAACCACCGGGCGGCGGCTCGATGCAGGTGTCGAGATAAAGCACGCCATGTTCGCGGCACAGCTCCACGAGCGCGACGGACGACACGCCGACCGACAGGTTCACCAGGAATCCGCCGGGCGCCAACAGCGGTGAAAGGATCGGGCGTAACGTGTCGGGCTGGAGTGCCACCTTCTCGAAGCGTATGCCGGCGAAGGCGGCGATGCCGCTGCCGGAATCGTCAGGATCGATGATCACGATGCGGTCCCGCGCCACGTCAAGGTGACGTAGGATCAGCGGCAGGCTCCCCTTACCGATCGAGCCGAAGCCGACCATGACCAATGGCCCGTCGATGCGGGCGTGGATATTGGAATTCAGCATCAGCCAAAACCTCCACAGCCAGCGCAGCCTGTTCCATAATGACCAAGACCGCGCTCGTCTATCGCGAAATGGTGAATCCGGGTGTCTCTGGGCGGTCGCTACCGGTGCAACAGGGGAACGACCGCCAGCACGACTTCGACGACAATCAACAGCAGGATCAGGACTTCCAGCAACTCGGCACGCTGCGCCGAAGCCTCATCGTGCAATGCGGTATAGGTGTCACGGATGATCGACAGCTTGCGGTCCACCGCGGCACCAATCGACCGCACACGGAACAGGTCCAGTGCCGCGGCATAGATGCGCGCGAGATACACATCCTCCGTGACCTGCAACGCGTTGTCGATGCGCTCGGTCAGCTCCGTCACCTCGGCAACCAGCGTGTGGAGTCTGCGTGCCAACTCCGCAAACCGCCGCGACGCCACCAAGCCCCGCGCGCCGCGCGCGCTCTCCACGAGGTCGTACATGCGCGGCAGCTCCGCATCCAGCAGCTCATCGTAGTAGCGCATTTCCAGGAACTGTGCATTGGCGACCTCGATCACGTCCAAAACGTCGGTGTCGCCGCGCGGTTCGTAGATGAAAGCGCGATCCCAGGTCAGCACGACCAGGTCGTCGTGGTAGTAGGAGAAGCGCTGCCGCAGCAGGCCCTGTTGCGCCATTTCCGAGAGCGGGCGATGCTCGCCCGACAGCAGGGGCACCAGGTCGACCTGCTGCAGCAGCGCGTCAGCAGTCAGGGGCTGATCAAAGGCCTGGACTAGCCCTACCAGATAGTCTTCCTCGACGGCCGCCGAGTGTTCCGGACGTTCCAGTGCGGCCGCGAGCGGTTCGCGAACCTGCGCGAGCAACCGCCCCCAAACCCCGGCCGCGACGGCCAACGTGTGCTCAACCTGGTTCAGCCGCTGCAGGAAGCCTTGCCAAACCGTGTCGGTGACCGGCACGCGCAACGCGATAGAGATCGCACCGAAATCATAGAGCCGCACGGTCACACCAGCTGTCACCATCTGGCCGTCGAGTTCCAGCGTGACCGGATCCAGTGCGAGCGCCAACGGAGGCACGCCAAACGCCATGGCTTTGGGCGGCGTCGCGGTCAGGCGCAGCCGGCTCGATGCGCGCGCCTGCGCCGCCCACAAGGCTTGCGCCCGCGTTAGATCGATCGCGTAGGCGACGTCGAACAAGCGCAAGGCTATGACCGCGCCCGCACGGACGACGAGCTCAGTTTCGCTCATGCGAGGGAGGTGCACACAGGTAAGTGGGAGACCGGACAACGACCCGAGCGGGAACTCACTGCGGCTGCTTCCTTCCGGACCTGACCGGGTTGGCGAGGCGCCCGTCCGCCGCCGACCTCCCGGGGCTGCATATCATGCGTTGGGGGGAGAAGGGCAAGGCACCTCCCCTGCATTGCAGTGACCGCAAGCGGCGATGGCCCAGATGCCGAGGGGTTGGAAACGGCGGCCCACTGCGCTTTTCTTGCGGGATGCCACAGATCACGTTGGACGGCCAAACCGACTGGCACGGCTGGCGTACAGCCACCCGCGCCCTCGTGCTGTCCAAGGTGCCGCCTGAGGACGTGCATTGGGCGGTCCGCAGCGATGCGCACGACGGAGGCAACGAGCTTCCCGCAGGCGCCAACGGCTTCCACGTGCCGCGCACTTTGGTGACGCTCGCCTCGCTCGCCCTCCAGGCCCGCGATCCGCAGCGGTTCGCGCTGCTCTATCGTCTCGTCTGGCGCGCCAATGAAGGCGAGAAAGTGCTGCAATTGACGGACGACACCGACCTTCATCGGTTGCACCGGCTCGCCTATGCCGTCCGCGCCGAAGCGCATCGCATGCGCACTATGCTGCGCTTCCTCGATGTGGAGGAGAACAGCAATCACCGCTTTGTCGGCTGGTATGCGCCGGCGCATTACGTTCTGGAGGCCAACGCACAGCTCATCGCGCGTCGGTTTCCCAACCTGTTGTTCTCCATCGTCACGCCCGATGGCGGTGCGCACTGGAACGGCGCCGAGTTGCGCTTCGGCGAGGGAGCCGACGCATTTGTCGACGATGCGGCGCTGGCCCGCTGGTGGCAGGCGCACCATGCCCGCCTGTGGCGCGAAGCCCGTGCTGGCGCCTCCATCCCGGAAGCGGAATCGTTGGACGAAGCGCCGCGCCCACCCGACCGGCCGGCGCTCGGACCCGTGGTGCTGCCGGTCCATGCCGATCCGCAAACCCTGGAAGCGACCGATTCTGCCGCGGCCTGCCGGCGTTGCCCGCTCCACCAGACGGCGACGCAGACCGTGTTCGGCGAGGGTCCGGAAGGCGCCAGCGTCATGTTCGTCGGCGAGCAACCGGGCGACCAGGAGGACGTGATCGGCCGTCCGTTCGTCGGGCCCGCGGGGCAGATGCTGGACCGGGCGATGGAGGAAGCCGGCATTGACCGCCGCACGGTCTATGTCACCAACGCCGTGAAGCATTTCAAGTTCACGATGCGCGGCAAGCGACGCCTGCACCAGTCACCCGAGGCGCCGGAGATTCAGGCCTGTCGGTTCTGGCTTGACGTCGAACGCGTGCAGCTGCGACCCAAATTACTGGTGCTGATGGGCGGTACCGCGGCGCGCGCGGTCCTCGCGCGGCCGGTGACGATCGGCCGTGAACGCGGCCGTCCGTTCCACATGGCGGACGGCCAGTTGGCCTTCGTCACCGTCCACCCATCGTTTCTGCTCCGCGTGCCGGACGAGGACGCCAAAGCGCGCGAGTACCGCGCGTTCGTGCGGGACTTGCAGCAAGTGCGCATGCTGATGGCCTAGGCGCCGCTTGCGACGCAAGACGAGAGCCCCTCGCTACGCCACGGCGCGCGTGTCGTCGGTCCGGAGCTGAAAAACGCGCTGCACGCCGATGACCTGCCTCAGGTTGCCCTCTACATGGTGCACCAGTTCGGGCGACATTACCTCGAGCGCGATCTCGACGTGGGTCACGCCACCATTGCGGTGCGCCCACATGCGGTCGGGGATGAGATCACGGCGGGCGAACGGTTGCAGCAGGCGTGGCAACAGCCCGGGTGAGCTGTCGGCGTCGAGCATGAAGCGGACAGCAACGCCACACGGCAGCGCCGCAGCGGATAAGTCTTCGGACATGGAATGGGTCTCCGGATGGACGACAAAAAGCGAAAAGCCAGTGGCTCCCGGCTGCGTCAGGCAGCCGGGTGGCTAATTCGCGTCGTCGGTGTCCGGATGGTCATGGCACCGCTTATAGCATCACTGCCGCGGCCAATCCAGCGCCGGGAGCCGCACCAGCGGCACCTCTTGGATCGACAGCGTGCGGTGTTGCAGCGACAGTGGCACTTCCACCTCGGATGGCCCACCGCCTGCGGGTGTATGCGCCATCAGCGACAGCAAGGCTTTCGCGGCGACGGCCGCGCTCTGGGTCATGACGCCGTGCGTCGCGAGCGCATTGGCGGTCGCCGTGTAGCCGACGATTGTCGCGCTGCCAGTACCAACCGGCTGCAGATTGGAGTCCAGTTGCAGCCTCGCCCTGGCGCGGAGATGCAATGGTCCCCAAACCGCCCGCAATGCTCCGACATGCAGTACGCCACCGTCGTCGCGCCAGATGGTGGCCCGTTCGCTGAGGCTGCCCGTGGCAGGCAATGGCCCGCCAAGCACCGCATTGGCGGCCAGCGAGGCAAGCCGCTGGCCGAGCGGCCAGTCAGGCCTAGCCGGCAGGACGATGCCGGAGGCATCGAGGGAGATAGAGACGGCCGGTTCACCCGCTATTGCTTCGGGCGCGACACTGCCGTGAACCGTCAGATCATGAACTGTCACGGTCTGCCCAGGCTGGCCTGCCGTCAGGGCTTCGGCGACGGTGACGGCCGAAGGTGGCAGTCTCGTAGCCCGGAGCGGCACGGCAACGACGAGCCGGCTGGCAGAGTAGGGCACGTCCAGGCTGCGGCCGACGCGAACACGCCCCGCGCCGGATGCATCGATCTGCAATGTCGTCGGGCGGAAGACGGCAATTCGCAGAATCACGCGATCGGACTGCCAGGCGATGTCATCGTCGCCAGGTAGCTGGCCGCGCTCGATGCCGACATGGTGAAGATTGAGTGCAGCGGCGAATGGCCAGCCACCGGTCCGCTGATCCTCTATGCTGATCTGCCATCCGGCCGCACGCTGGGCGGTCACCCAATCACCCAGGCCCGCTTCAAGTCGCCGCGTCGCGAACCTCCAGAGTGCGGCGTCGCCGGCCACGATCAGGATCAAAATGACAGCGATCCACAGCCAGCGGCGCATACAGCCTCGCACGGAGATTGGGGCCGCGCTTATAGGCAACGGATGGTGCCGGGCCAAATCCGGCCACGGTCAACCAGCCACGCGGAATTCTTCGCAGAGATACAACTTTCGCGCGAAGAGCCTGATTTGTCCCCATCGGTTGGGAACCCCTCGGACGGCGTCGGCCACGCAGAAATATTGGTTGTTATCAATATTTTACAGGCCCAGCCTACGGTCCGCTGGCAGCGTGGACGGGAGTCAGCCCACAGAGTTTTCCACAAGCTTCGCTGCCGTTTCCGGGTCAGCGTGGAACGCCAACTCCAATGCGGACAACAACTTTCCGCGCGGAGTGTGCGGTGCGATTGGCGCCAGAAGCGTGATGTGGACCACGCCTGGCTGCTTGCGGAATGCCCGCCGGCCCCAGCGGCGGCCGGAGTCGGTCACCACCGGGATCACTGGCAGCCCGGTGCGCGCTGCAAGAGCGGCGACGCCCGGCTGCAAGGGCAGGACCGTACCGGGGTCTGCGCGCGTGCCCTCCGGGAAGATGATGATTTGCCGACCTTCCAATGCGGCTCGCTTGCCGTCGCGCACCAGGCCGCGCAGCGCCGCCGCGCCACCGTCGCGGTCGATCGCGATCATGCCCGCTTTACGGATCAGCGGCCCAAACAAGGGTACCCGCAGGAGCTCGCGCTTCAGCACGTAGCAGGCCTCAGGCACCAGGGTGAGCCACACCAGTGTGTCGAGCGCCGACTCATGGCGGGACGCGATCAGCGCGGCGCCGCTTGGCAGTTCGCCGGTTACCTCAACGCGGATGCCGCAGATGACCCGCGCCAATGTCACGATCAGCCGCGCCCAGAGCATGGCAAGCCGCAGCACGCGGTGCGGTGCGAGAATACGGATGAAAGTGCCGTACAGCGAGAGGAAGAACGT
Organism: Acetobacteraceae bacterium; assembly: GCA_030037665.1. Taxonomy (GTDB): domain Bacteria; phylum Pseudomonadota; class Alphaproteobacteria; order Acetobacterales; family Acetobacteraceae; genus JASHVB01. The sequence continues at coordinate 7,302 of JASHQG010000192.1, read as the reverse complement.
TACGCTAAAGAACGCGACGTTGAATAATGTGGAGCGCAGGACCGTCATGGGATTCGCGCGGGGGGTGGTGCCAGGCCGGGGGTGAGCATCGAGAACCCGCTCCGCGCGATCAGGAACTTGGTGAACTCGCCGACTTCCAGCCGCAGTGCCAGCATGCGCCCGCCGTGCCCAGTCAGGCCCGGCGGCTGCACGGGCAATGGGTACAGCGCGACGCCGGTCAGCACACGACGCAGCTCGGTCAGCGCGCGCGGCATGTGATAAAAGGCCGTTACCACGATCAGCGAGTGAATGTCGTAGCGACCGACCCAGGCGGCCGTCTCCAGCGCGTTGCCCCGTGTCGAGGTCGCGGCGTGGCCCAGTGTGACCCGACCAGCCAGCGGTGCGGCATGCAGTCCAGAAAGATGGGCCAGATCGGCAAGATCGACGCCGGTGCCGGCGCCTGACACCAAGAGCCTCGTGGCGCGGTTCTCCTGTAACAGGTGCAGCGCCGTCTGAATGCGGTCGGCGCCGCCGGTCAGCACGACAATGCCATCCGCGCTGGGTGGCGGCGCGTACGGCCGGTGGATGCGGTGCACGAACCAGGCGAAGCCGAGCGACCAGGCAACGACGAGGAGCGCCAGCGGCGCCGTGAGCCGCAAGAGGTGTCGTCGCGTCGTCATGGCAGGCGCCGCAACCACCGGCGAACCGTGCCGTGCGCCGTGGCAAACCCGATGAACGCGGCGACGAATGGCAGAACCGGCAAAGCGAGCCAGACGGTCGCCGGCAAGCCGGCCAGGATGCCGGCCGGCGTCTGAGCCAGGGCCTGAAGCCCTGTGAACGGCGCGGTCATGCCGGCGAGGGTGAGCAACACCGGCAGCGCCAGGACCGCGCCAGCCATTGCCCCCGAGGCGGCGAGGAGGGTGGCACGGGCGGCGAACCGCGCGGCGATGTAGCCGTCGGTGGCACCGAGGCCATGGACGATTTCGATTGCCTCGCGCCGCGCGGCCAGCCCTGCGCGGGTGGCGACCGCGATGACGGCTGCGGCGACGGTACCGACCAACAGGAGCGCCAGTCCGGCGCAGGCCTGCAGACTGCGCGCGAGTACCGTCAGTCGGTGCAGCCAGACCTCGTGGCTTTCTGTCAGTGTGCCGGGGGCGGCGGCCTCCAACCTCGTCGCTACTGGTGCCAGATCGAGGCCCGGGTCGGCGAGACGCACCGTGATGACGGCGGGCAGTGGTATGGCGAGCCGGTCACGGCCCGCGCCGAGCCAGGGACGGAGTAGTTGGTCCAGTTCGCCCTGGCTGAGCTCGCGGGCTTCGGCGATACCCGGAGTGCCGCGCAGCAGCGTCAGTACGCGCCCGACGCGGGTGCCCCCGTGCTGGGTTGCGTCTCCGCCGGGGTCGGGCACCTGCACGGTCAGGACGGCACCGGCGCCCTGCTGCCAGTGCTGCGCCAGCGATGCGGCGCCAACCCATCCGGCCACGGCAAGCGCGGCAAGGAACGCCATCGCCGCGACCAGGTACGGCAGTATGCTGTCGGCACCGGCGCGTCGCAGGCCAAGCTCGTCGAAACCGGCTGGGCGAAGGGAGATCGCGCGCATAGTGCGAGCCTCGCAGTGACACGGGAACGTCTACTCATGCCCGATCAGCCGGCCGTTCTCCAGCCGTAACGCCGGCGCCTTATGCCGCGCAACCAGCGTTTGGTTGTGGGTGGCGACCACCACCGTGGTGCCAAGGCGGTTGAGTTCCTTGAACAAGCCCATCAGCCGTTCGGCCTGTGTGTCGTCGAGATTTCCGGTTGGCTCGTCGGCCAGCAGCAGCGACGGTCGGGCGATCACGGCACGCGCGATCGCGACTCGCTGTTGCTCACCTCCCGCAAGTGCCAGCGGCCGGGTGCCAAGTTTGCGGCCGAGGCCGACCCAGCCGAGCATCTCAGTCACGTCAGCTCGGATCTGCCCCTCCGGCCGTCCGGCCAAGCGCAGCGGCAGCGCCACGTTGTCGAACGTCGAGAGGTGGGGCAGCAGGCGGAAATCCTGGAACACGACGCCGATGCGCCGGCGCAGCCGCGGCAGGGCACCCCGCCGCGCCGATGCGACATCGGTGCCAAGCAGATCGAGCCGCCCGCGCGTCGGGCGCACGTCGAGGTACATGAGGCGGAGCACGCTGGTCTTGCCGGCGCCCGACGGTCCAAGCAGCCAACGGAACACGCCATCGGGCAGCGCGAAGTTGAGGTCGTGCAGCACCTCGGGGCCGTAGCGTCCGCCAGCCTGGCTGTAGCGCAGCCCTATCCGATCGAATCGGACCATATGCCATTCTCGCCCCCCCGGCGCCGCAACGGGAGTGAATTTGAGCACGGCGCGCCTAGTGTGGCACCTTGTACGGATGCGAATCGCCTGCCCATCCTGTTCGGCCGCCTACGACGTGGCGGATTCGCTGCTGCCCCCCGGGCAGATCGTGAAGTGTGCCCGCTGCAATGAGGCGTGGATGCCGGTGCCGGTCAAAGCCCCGCCGGAGAATGAACCGGAGAGTCGGGAATTTACTGCTGAGCGGACGGCAGAGCCGCGACCGGAAACGGAAAAGCCTCGACTGACGGCCGTGGATCGGTTGGCGCAACGCACGCCGCCGCCACGATCACCAGGTGGCACGGCGCGGCGAGCCGCTTGGGCGGCGAGCATCGTCGTCGTGCTGGGAGTGCTTTGGGGCGCCTACACGTGGCGGGCCGATGTCATGACGCACTGGCCGCAAAGCGTTCAGGTGTATTCGCTGTTTGGCTTGGCACCACCACAGCATTGATGGCGGCGCAGGACAGTTTTTCCACCGATTTGTCCACATGCCCTTGACGCAGACGCGCGAACCTATCTAGAACGCTGCCCAGTTGCCGCTTTGTTCCGAATCGGACAGCCCGGCCCGTCGCGAGCGGGCATATGAACGGAAAGACCCCGCCCATGCTCACCAGAAAGCAGCACGAACTGCTCGTCTATATCGATCGGCACTTAAAGCAGACTGGGTGTTCGCCAAGCTTCGAGGAGATGAAGGACGCCCTTCAGCTCAAGTCAAAGTCGGGCATCCATCGGCTGATTTCGGCGCTCGAGGAACGCGGGTTCCTCGATCGCCGCCACCACCGGGCCCGCGCGCTGGAGGTGAGGCGGCTGCCCGAGGACATGGCGAACCGGACGACGGAAGGCGAGCACTTCTCGCCGACGGTCATCCGCGGCGATTTCACCGCGCGCATTCCCGGTGTGCGGACCGCCAAGGACGCGGCGGCGATCTCGTTGCCGCTCTACGGCCGCATTGCCGCGGGTCTGCCGATCGAGGCATTGCGCGACGCCGGCAGCCAGATCGAAGTGCCCCTCGCGATGCTCGGCAACGGCGAGCACTATGCGCTGGAGGTCGCCGGCGACTCGATGGTCGAGGCCGGAATCCTGGATGGTGACCAGGTGATCATCCGCAAGGGGGACACGGCGGAGAGCGGCCAGATCGTCGTTGCACTGGTGGACGACAACGAAGTGACGTTGAAGCGGCTGCGCCGACGCGGCAATTCGATCGCGCTCGAGCCGTGCAATGTGCGACACGAAACAAGGATTTTCCCTGCTGACCGGGTGAAAGTGCAGGGCAGAATGGTGGCGCTGATGCGGCGTTATTGAGCTGGTTCAAGCATTCGCCGCCGAGGACCAACCCTCGGCGATCGTTCGCCGGATCCGCAACCTGGTGAGAGGGAGCGGGTCGCTGTGCAGCGGCGGTGTGGTCAGGCGCCCCTCATCGATCCGTCGCAAGTCATCATACATCGCCTTCGCCTGTTCGTGCAGCGCACACGTGAACCAAGCGCGGTCGGCCTAACGCCGACGCTCTCCGTATCGGCACATTTCTCAAACTGGTGCAGGCCACGAGAGTCCGTTCATCCGCTCAGCGGCGCGACGTCGTCGAGCGCGCGGCCACGGGCTTCAGGGCCGACCTGGATGACTGCGACCGCCGCAATCACCAGCGTGATCGCAATCGCCACGAACACAGCCGTGAAACCATAGCTGCGCTGGATCAAGAGAATGCCGGGGATAATGAAAGCGGTGGCGATCCGCCCGGCCGATTGGCATAGCCCGAAGCCAGTGGCGCGCGCGTTGGTGGGGAACACCTCGGCAATGAAGATCTGCGCCGAGTTCCCGGCGAGCTGGATGAAAAAGATCATCACAAAGCCGACGATGAAGAACACCGTATTGGACGTCACGACGCCGAACCCCACCGCCGCCACACCCGCCAGCACGAATGCCACGACCGCGGTGACCTTCCGACCGAAGCGCTCCAGCGCGTACATCATGAACGCGCTGGCGCAGGGGAAGGCCAGGGTCATGCCGAACGTATAGGTCAGCGATTTGGCGATGGTGAAGCCATGTTCCGTCGCCATCATGTTCGGAAGCCACGCGCCGAGACCGAGAGCCACCCCGAAGAACGCGACGAAGCAAATCATGCCGGCGATGACCCGGCCCGGATAGGTGCGGAAGATGATGCCGAACGGGTCGCTTTTCGTGTCGCTCGCTGCGTCAGTGCTGAAGGTTTCCAGGGGCGGCGGCCGCAGCCCCATGCGCTGCAGGAGATCGAGCGCGCGTTGGCCCTGGCCGTGCGTCGCCAACCAGCGGGGCGATTCGGGCAGTGAAAAGCGCAGGAGAAAGATGACGATGGCGACGATACCGACAAGGGTCCAGATGCCGCGCCAGTGCAACGAGTCGCGGAACGCCAGCACAAACAGAACGCCAACCGGCCAGGGCCAAGCACCACCGATGAACTGCATCAGCGCCATGATGCGGCCGCGGATCTGCTTGGGTGCGTATTCGGCGGTGTAGGCGAAGCAGAGCGGTTGCTCTGCGCCGAGGCCAATGCCCGCGATGAAACGGCAGACCAGCAGCCAGGTGAGGTTGGGCGACCAGGCGCCGGCGATCGTTGCGATCCCGAACATGAGCAGGTTGAACTGATAGACCGCCTTGCGGCCGAACCGGTCGGTGAACTCGCCCTGGCCGAGTGCACCGAGGAACAGGCCGATCAGCGTGACACTGTTCACCATGGCCGCACCGGAGGCACCGAGGAAGCCGCTCTTGATGATGTCAGGTGTCATGGCACCGAACATCGTGTAGTCGATGACGTCGATGAAATATCCCGCGGCGACGAGGCTGAGCACGCGCCAATGGATCGTCTCCATGCGCATGTTATCCATTGCGTCGCCGACATAGGCCTCGATCGACTGAGGCATGCGTTTACCCCCCGGTTGTCTGCGCGCCAGTTCTTTGCCGACGCCGATAGCTTGAACGGATGTGCCGGGGCTCTACCAGAGCGGAGGATTGCGGGAAAGAGGCGGTGCCCGCCTGGGGGGTGCACGCCTGGGGGGTTGGACCCGCACGCCTTGCGGCCTCGGATTGAACGGCACGGAGCCTTAGTGCGCGGCATATCGCCATAGCCGATGCCGAGCGGCTCCTCCCACCAGAAAAGCTCGCTCAACTGGTTTCCTCATCCCCACAGACGTAACTCACCCTGCGCCCCATCAAACCACCCGCACACGCGCCGCGCCAACGGTCGAAGCGGTGACAACCAACGCAAGATCCACGCAGGCGATACCTTGTGCGACACTTGCAGGGGTGCAACCACAAGGCGAGCATTTCGTTACGATTGCCGTGCTTCGTGGATCTCGGATCGGCACTATAGGAATCCACGACGCACGCCCACTTTTGGTTGTGGGCGCGCTTGCTTCGCCGTCGTGGACCGCGCCCTTTAGTGCCTCAGCACATCCACGCAACATCCACGCAACATCCACGCGGCACGGTTGGCGCGGCGACTGTGGCGATAGTGCGGATGCGCCCATCGACAGCCTGGTGACCAGCGCCGGCACAATCCGCCGAGGTAGCGGAACCCCGCAGCACAGTGGCCCGACGTTACCCCAACTACGACGGCTTACCCGCTATGATCGGGGGAGGATGCAACCCGCCCAAGACCTCACGCCGCCAAGGCGTCGTCTGTGGCTGCGCCCATAGAACGCGCACGGTTTTGCTCCATCAACTCGGGCCCCCAGCATCACAGGGCGCCCTTTTCATTGGCAGCGTCCTAGTCCCCTGCGCTATTCCACCGATACCATGCGCCGGGGAGCCGATCGACAGCGAGTGAAGCCGCCAATACCCAGCGCCGGACCGGGCGTGGTCCGGCTCGGCCAGATCGCCGCGCGGCTGCCGATGATCGATGTCGCGTGCAACCGATGTGAGCGGCGCGGACGGCTTAATACGGCGCGCCTGGTGGCGGAACACGGCGGCGGCATCGCGCTGTGCGGATCGCATGACGGGTAAGCAAAACGGCGCACTTGGCGACCATAAGTAAGCATTCCCATATGGCTGCCTTCCATGAGCGTTGACCGACGAAGGTGCCCAATGGCCCCCGAACCGATTGCCGACGAAGCTGAAAGCATTGCTTGGTGGAATGCACTGCCCGCGTGCGCACGCGCCTTCTGGATGGCGCAGGTAAGAAATACCGGACGGGTTGCGGATGCCTGGGCCGCCTACAAGCGCGCTCGCCGGGAGGTCGCCTGTCCTATCTCGGAGTAGCGCCGACCGTGCCGCCCCTCCTTCGGGGGTGGCCGATCTGTGTACGGGATGTTAACCTGTCGGAAGCAAGGGCCTCCATATTGTGGAGATCCCGGGTGGGCGGCAAAACCGCCAGCATGTGGCATTGAAGGCTGCCATGCCTGCCGTCTCCAGCAGATTCCGCAAAAGATTGGCGAAGAACGGCGCGGATCGACACGGAACGACCGAAATGCCGACTATTGCCGGCGAATGCGCGCGGAATGCGGAAGATTCGAAGAGAATCGATGGGATTCGAAGAGAACCGTTGTGGAATGGCGCCGTGTCAACTGAAGGTAAGCAATGGGCGTGTCAACCAGAGGTTGGCATCTCCGCACTTTCGACCTTCGGCAGCGCGCTGAGTTTGGCGGCTTCATGACCGGTTTTCACCCGGATCGGGAGCGTCGAAGAGATCCACATAGGCGTCGTAGCGGAAGCGTCGATTGCGCGCCTGACCGGTGATCTCGGCAAGAATGCCAATCCTCACCAGCCGCTCGACGAGGCTATTAGCAGCGGGATAGGTTGTGCCGGTCAGTTCCTTCACCTCGTTCACGGAGATGATCGGCCGCTCGTACAAGAATTCGAGCACGCGATGGCCATTGCCGGCAGCATAGCCAACATGCTCCGCGATCTCGCTTCGGTGCGTTTCGCGCAGTGACAGGATGCGCCGCGCCGTGTCGGCCGCTTGCACGCTCACCTCAGCAACGCCGCGTAGGAAGAACGCCAACCAATCCTCC
>JASHQG010000191.1 GCA_030037665.1 Acetobacteraceae bacterium | reverse complement strand
TTCACCCTGATCTTCTCGCGTGCGTAGCGCTTCGCCAGACCGTGCACCAAGCCGACAACGCCGAACTTTGCAATATTATAGACCGGACTGAACTGCGACCCCGTCAACCCCGACGTCGATGCGGTATAAAGCAATGCTCCGCCGCCTCGCGCGCGCAGCTCCGGGATCGCCGCCTCCGTTGTGACCAGCACTGTGCGTAGATTCAAATCCATCGCCAGTTCGAAATCACGCCAGTCGATGCCCTCGATCGAAGCCGGCCCCGGATGACCCACATGGTTCCAGACGAAATCCAGCCCGCCGAATTCCCGTGCGGCACGCCGTACGATGTCTCGCGCGAACGCGTCCTGCCGCAGGTCACCTGCCAGTGCGATCGCCTTTCCGCCGGTTTCGGTGATCTGCTTCACCACCGCGTTCGCACCCTCCTCGTTCAGATCCACCACCACGACCGATGCACCTTCCTTGGCGAAGCGCAGCGCGCCGGCGCGACCCATGCCGGACGCGGCCGCGGTGACGATGCCGATCTTGTTCTGTAAACGCATGATGCTGCCCCCTTCATCCCTGCTGCGCTGACAACCAGGACATCATGATCCGGTTGAATGTTTCTGGATGCTCTACGTTCGGGAAGTGCCGCGCGCTGGCGATTTCCTCGAAACGCGCGTCCTGCACGAGTCCGGCGAGCCGGCGATTCTCCGCCGGTGGCGTCCCGGGATCGTCGGCGCCACACACCACCAGTACCGGCCGCCGTAGCGTCGGTAGCCGCGCGACGAAATCGAAATTCTGAATTGCGGCGGAGCATCCAAGATAGCCCACAGCTGTCGTGCCAACGACGGTGTCCCGGATCTGCTGCCACCGCCGTGGACTGCGCGGCTTGAATGCGTCGGTAAACCAACGCTCCACGGTGGCGTCCGCAATCGGCGCGAGCGAGTTTGCCTGACGCACGGCCGCCATCCGCTCGGCCCAGACCTGCGCCGCGCTCACTGGAGCGCTGGGCAGCGTATCGCACCACATGGCCGACAGAAGCTTGCTGCCATGCTCCAGTGCAAACGCCTGGCCCAGCATGCCGCCGATTGACAAGCCTATGTAATGCACCTTGCCGATGCCGAGAGCGTCCAACACCCACGCCACATCGCCCGCAAGCTGGGTCATCGTGTAATCGCCAGGCACAGGGCTGCTTCCGCCATGACCGCGCATGTCAGTCCGCAGTACGCGGAAGCCGCCGGACAGCAGGGCCGGAACCTGCTCAGCCCACATGCCACCGTCGGACGCAAGCGAATGCGTCATGCACACCACCGGCGCACTTTCCGGCCCGATCAGGTCGTAGCCGATATTTCGTCCGTTCACGGTCAGCAGCATCCATCCCTCCCTCGATCCGCGCATCGCATGTTCCCGCCCGGCCCGACGCGACGCAAGCACCTGCGGGGCTCGCCCACCGCGCCGCAGCGATGCAACATGGCCGGCAAATCCAAGGCATATTCCGATGCGTGTTTCCATCCGCGTCCCGGTCGGCCGCCCGTTGCCGGAACTTGCCGCGTTCACGACCCGCGTCGAGCACGCGGGATTCGATGGCATCGGCATCCATGATCATCCGTCGAGCGGCCGCGACGCGTATCTGGCCCTGGCACTCGCCGCGCAGGTGACCGAGCGGTTGCGCCTGTTTCCCGCCACATCGAGCCCCATTCCGCGGCATCCGCTGGTGCTCGCATCACTCGCACACAGCCTCGACGAAATCGCACCCGGCCGCACGTTTCTCACGGTCGCGCCCGGTTTTATCTCCACCCGCACAATAGGCAAGCCACGCGCCAGCCTGACTGTCATGCGCGAGGCGGTCGACAGCCTGCGACGCCTGCTTGCCGGTGATGAGGCAGTGTTCGGCCCTGCCTCGACGCGTCTGCGCAATCGCAGCGCCTCGCCAACGCCAGTGCATCTGCTTGCCGCCGGTCCGCGCATGATCGAACTCGCCGGGGAAATCGCCGACGGCGCGTTCCTGTTCGTTGGCCTGCACCCCGCGTCGATCCGCGCCGCGATGATGCATCTCGACGCGGGCGCGCGCCGTGCCGGCCGCAGCGTCGACAATTTGCCGGTGACCTTCGTCGTCACGTTCGGGCTGGGGCACGATGCCGGCGCACGCTGGGTGCGAAGCTGGTTCGCTCCCGGCCAGCCGTTTCTCGCGTACCCCAGCGCCGCGAACCTGCACTGGTTGCGCGTGGCCGGATTTGACCTCGACCATGCGCACGATCCCGCTGCCATTCCCGAAGACCGTGCCCGCGAGATCGCCGACGCCTTCGGACTGTTCGGGTCTGCCGAATATTGCGCCGAGCGGTTGCTGCGTGCCCGCGATGACGCCCGCGTGAAGGACGTCTTTCTCTTCCCCGCACACGATCTTGCGAGCGGCTACAACATGCCGGAGGCAGAGATCGCCGCGTTCGAGCGTGTGATTCAGCCGCGGATTTCCAGCAGGTAAGTGTTCCCCCCAGGAAAGGGGCAACTCCACGCCGCGCCCAACCTGCTACACAGAGCACATGGAGCCGCTCGACCTCTCGCTCTACAAGGAAGCCCTCGTCGTCCTGGGCGCTGCTGCCGTCGTCGTACCTTTGGTGCACCGGCTGAGGGTCAGTCCGGTACTGGGTTTCATCCTGGTTGGCCTCGCCGCCGGTCCGTTCGTTGCCGGCGCACTCAGCAACCGCCTGCCATGGCTCGCCGTGGTCACCATCGACGACCCGGCCGACATCGAGCCGATCGCTCATCTCGGTGTCGTGCTGCTGATGTTCATGATCGGCCTTGAGCTGTCATTCGAGCGCCTGTGGCTGATGCGCCGCCTCGTATTCGGCCTCGGCACGCTGCAGATCGTCATCAGTGCCGCCGCGATCGCCGGCGCCGCGGTCCTCGTGGGCGAGTCCACGCAGGTGGCCATCGTGATCGGCCTGTCGCTCGCGATGTCGTCCACCGCTGTCGTCATCGAGGTGCTGTCGGAGGAGAAGCGCCTCAACACCGCCGTCGGGCGCACAAGCTTCGCGATCCTGCTGTTCCAGGACCTCGCCGTGGTGCCGGTGTTGTTCGCGCTCGGCGCGTTGGCGCCCGCGCCACATGCTGCATCGGCGGGCGCCCTGGGCCTCGCCATTGGTCACGCTATCGTGGCAGTCGCGGTGATCATCGCAGTCGGTCGCCTCATTCTGCGTCCGCTGTTCCGCAGTGTCGCTCGCACCCGCAGCCCCGAGTCCTTCGTTGCCGCCTGCCTGCTCGTCGTGATTGCGACTGGACTGGTGACCGAGGAAGCCGGCCTCTCCATGGCGCTTGGGGCGCTGATCGGTGGGCTGCTGCTCGCCGGCACCGAATTCCGGCGCCAGGTGGAAGTCACCATCGACCCATTCAAAGGCCTGTTCCTCGGGGTGTTCCTGATCTCCATCGGCATGAGCCTGAACCTGCGCGTTCTTGCTGCAGAGCCCGCGCTGGTGATCGGCACCGCATGTGGCGTTGTGTTGCTGAAACTGCTGCTGATCGCGCCGATCGCACGACTGTTCCGCCTGTCTTGGGCGAGCGCCCTGCAGACCGGGCTGCTGCTCGGTCCGGGCGGCGAATTCAGCTTCGTCATCGTGACCATCGCGGTGGCGCAGTCACTGCTCCCGAGGCATGTCGCCAGCGTGATGGTGATCGTTGCAGCGCTGACCATGGGCAGCATCCCGCTACTGTCCCGCCTCGGCCAAGCCGTGGCGCGCCGCATCACGCCACCGCAGGCGGTCGACGCATCGCTGCTGGCGCCCGCGCTGCACGATTTGACGCCGCGGGTGATCGTGGCCGGTTTCGGCCGGGTCGGCCAAATGGTCGCCGCCATGCTTGAGGTGCATGGCATCCCTTACGTCGCGATCGATCGCGAGCCCGACCTCGTTGCGCGGCAACGGCGGCTGGGTAAGCCGGTCTATTATGGTGACATTACCTATACCGAGTTGCTGCGCCGGCTGAATCTGGAAACCGCGCGGGCCTTGGTCGTGACGCTCGACGATCCGCCTTCCGCCGACGCACTGGTGGCCGGTGCGCGCGAGGCTCGGCCGGACCTGCTCATCATCGCCCGCGCCCGGGACTCGCGGCACGCCGC
>JASHQG010000190.1 GCA_030037665.1 Acetobacteraceae bacterium | reverse complement strand
GGCGGCCTGAGCAGATGCCTGGCCTCAGCCCGGACGGCGTTGGCCAGAAGCGCCATCGTCTCCAGCGTGACGCTGCGGGCCCGTAATCAACCGATCACCGGCGCCATTGAATGCGATGGCGATCCTACTCCGGGTCTGAAGACGACGAGGGGCATCCCCAGCAGGATGGAAATGACCTGGAGAATACGGCGGGCAATGCAGATGAGCGTGAATGGGCCCCTCGCGCGGCCCGCGTTGCATCGCAGCCATGGCGGCATATTTGCCGATTATTTAGGCTCTTGGGGCCAGCATATGCCTATTCATAGATCGTTTGCTTTAAAATAATCCATCTTGCTATGATGCTGCGATGCGTCATGATCTCAAATCAAGCAGAAGGGGCGGATCATGCGTCAAACCGCGATACATCCTGACGTCGTCCGCCGAGCCAAACACCGCCGCGGGAGCCTGCGCGTGTGCGACAGCCTCAATCCTGTGCGCACTGCCCACATGGCGGTCGATCTGCCGAGCGGCTTCATGGCCCCGGGCGAGGTCGCGGCGATCGCCGCCGCGCGGGAAATCGTGCCGCAGGTCAACCGGATCAGCGCCGCCCTGCGCGTTGCCGGCATGCGGGTGGTCTACATCCAGAACACGTTTGATCCGCTCGCCGTCGCCACCTGGTCCACCTTCTTCCAGCATTTCTGCTCGCCGGAACGCCGGCGGCGAATGATCGAGACGTTCCGCCCCGGCGCGTCCGGCCATGCGATCGGGCCCGGGTCGGATGTGTTGGCAGAGGACCTGACAGTCCAGAAGCGTCGGTTCGGCGCCTTCACGCCCGGCTCCTCCGATCTCCTCGCTATCCTGCAAGCCCGCGATATCGACACTCTCAGCGTCACCGGCACCGCGACACAGATCTGCTGCGAATCCACTGCGCGCGACGCGATGATGCTGAACGACAAGGTGTTCTTCATCGCCGACGGCAACGCGACGTTCAGCGACGATGAACACAACGCGACACTGTGGGCGATGGCGCACGCGTTCCGCGACGTGATCGATACCGACACGGTGGACGGGATGATCGAAAAGGTCGGCGCCGAACCAGCGCTTGCCTGACACCAATCCAAAACTCAAGAATGGGCGGCTTCATGTTTACCAGGCGTGGCTTCATAGCTGCCGCGGCGGGCGCGGCGGTGCTTCCCGGAATACCAGCGGCGGCCGATCCGCAGATCCTGCGTATCGGCATGACCGCGGCAGACCTACCGACGACGCACGGCATTCCCAACAACGGCGGCGAGGGTTTCCGCTTTCTCGGCTATCCCGCTTATGACTCGGTCATCAACTGGGATTTTACCCATACTGACAAGCTGGCAGACATCACGCCCGGCCTGTTCACCGCGTGGCACGCGGACGAGACCAACCCGCTGCGCTGGATCTGCGACGTGCGGCAGGGCGTCAAATTTCACGACGGCTCGGAGTTCAACGCCGAGGCGGTGATCTGGAACCTGCGCCGTATCTACGACGACAAGTCGCCGCAATACGACGCGCCGGCGGCGCCGATCGTGCGCGCCACGGTGTCGATGGTCGACAAGTTCGAGAAAGCCGACGACAAGACGATTGTCATCACCACGCGGTATCCGTTCAGCTTCCTGCCCTACCTGCTCACACGCATCCTGATCGCCAGCCCGACGCAATGGGAGAAGGTGGGCAAGACCTGGGCCGAGTTCGCCAAGCACCCAGCCGGCACCGGGCCGTTCAAGATCACCAAGGTGGTGCTTGGCCAGTACGCCGAGATGTCGCGCAATGACGAGTATTGGGACCGGGCGCGTGTCCCGAAGCTGGACAGGATGGTGGTGTATCCGATGCCGGAAGCCACCACGCGCCTCGCAGCGCTGCGTTCCGGCCAGGTTGATTGGATCGAGGTGCCGCCGCCGGATGCGATCCCGTCACTGAAGCAGGCTGGCCTGCAGATCAGCTTGTGGCCGTATCCACACACGTATCCCTACGCGCTGAGTTGCCTCGACAACTCACCTTTCAAGGACGTGCGGGTGCGCCAGGCGATCAACTATGCGGTCGATCGCGACGGCTTGTGCAAGATGCTGAACGGCACGGCCAAGCCGGCCATGGGCCTATATCCACCTGACAGCCCATATTTCGGTAATCCAAAGAACCGCTACACGTATCGTCCGGAGCGCGCGAAGGCCCTGCTGAAGGAGGCCGGCTACGGGCCTGGCAAGCCAGTGAAGGCGAAGATCATGATCTCCACATCGGGATCGGGGCAGATGGTGCCGATACCGATGAACGAGTTCATGCAGCAGAATTTCAAAGACGTCGGCATGGACATCGACTTCGACGTGGTGGAGTGGGGCACCATGCTGGTCGCGATACGTAACTCGCCCACAGCCCCGCAGTCGCATGGCGATGATGGAATTAACATCAGCCTGAGCTTTACCGATCCGTCGTCGATGTTCCGTTACTACGCGATCGACAGCTTCTCGCCGACGAACTACAATTGGGGGCATTGGGGCAACCAGGCCTGCACTGATCTGCTGAAGCAGGCGCAGGCGACGTTCGATCCAGCGGAGCAGATGAAGCTGCTGGCGCATGCGCACGAGATGGTTGTGGACGAAGCGCCGTGGCTGTTTATCGTGCACGATTTAAACCCGCGCGCGATGTCGACGAAGGTGCAGGGGTTCCATCCGGCGCAGTCCTGGTATCAGGATTTTACCCAGATCAGCATGGCCTAGTCCTGCGACGCCACACCGCCCTTTCCTACCTGTGCCGGTAGCGGAGGGG
>JASHQG010000189.1 GCA_030037665.1 Acetobacteraceae bacterium | reverse complement strand
GAACTGCGCCATCGGCGCCACCGAGCCGGACACGTCGCACAGGACCATCACGCGTGGTTTCTCGATGCGCTTCTGCTTCCATACTGTGATGAACGGCACGCCGCCCCAGCCCATGTTGCGCCGCAATGTGCGCCGCAGATCCAACTGGCCGCGCAGGCGGCGTCGTCGCGTCTTGGCGTAGCGAGCGGCCAGACGCTTTGCCATCGCGCGCACCAACACGCGCATGCGATCCAGGTCGCGCCGTTCCAGGTTGGACAGGCGGGCGTTCTTCAGCAGCTCCTCGCGGAAACGCTCCGTTTCGCCGCGGGCAAATAACACCAGGTGGCGTTCCACGAAATCGCGCACCGAATCGCGTAGGGCCTCGATGCGCGCATCCAGGCGACCGGCGCGAACGATTGCGGCTTCATCGTCGGACTGGCGGAGCGCTTCTATTTCGCGTTCGAGCGCGCGCAGTCCCATTCGATCGAGGATGCGGCGCGCGTACAGGTTCTTTTGCGTAAAGAACCGTATGTTCTCGAGCCCGGCGTCGCGCGCCGCCTGCTCCATGGTCGCCGCCAGCGCGGCGCGGTCATCATCCAGCAGCATCTGGCTGAGCGTCGCGCCGCCGCCCTGGCCGCCGGCTCCGTCACCACCGATCGCGGGATCGTGGTCGGGCATGAGGAGCGCGGGTTCCTGAGCATCGGGGCCGGCAAACTCATCGCGCCTGAAATAAAGCTCGAAGCATTCCTCGAACAGGGATTTTTCGTCGGGAGTCTTGGCCAGGACGAAGGAGAGCGTGTCTTTCAATACCGCGCGGTCAGCATAACCAACGACGTCGACGGCGCGGGCGGCGTCAATTCCTTCTGCGGCGGAAACGCGTAGTCCTGCCCCGCGCGCCACTTGCAGGAAGCGGCGAAGCGGTTCGCTGGCTGTGGCGGTGGATGCAGACACC
The DNA here is from genome assembly GCA_030037665.1 of Acetobacteraceae bacterium. Lineage (GTDB taxonomy): Bacteria > Pseudomonadota > Alphaproteobacteria > Acetobacterales > Acetobacteraceae > JASHVB01. The sequence continues at coordinate 3,071 of JASHQG010000189.1, read as the reverse complement.
GAAAGCGTCCGGCCTTAACCGTCATGGTCCAGCTTGAGCAGGACATCCTCGCACGGTCGCTCGGTGCGAAGATGGCCGCGTCAAGCCTGGCCATGGCGGCAATGTCACAGACTGCATCGCGAGCACTACGACGTTACGCCGGCATCCGCACGCGCCTTATGCGTCAGCGTGGCGAGCTGCTTACCAGCGATCTCGATGTCCGCTTCGAACTTTAGCAGCACGTTCAGCGTGTCGCGCACCAGATCGACTTCCAGCACCGGCGCGTGCAGCAGCACAAGCACCTTCGCCCAATCGATCGTCTCGCTGACCGACGGCATTTTCTTCAGATCCAGCGTACGCAACTGCTGTACAAAGCTGACGACCTGCCGCAGCAGCTTCGCCTCGATCCCTGGTACGCGGCTGGCGATGATCTGCGCCTCGAGTTTCTCGTCCGGGAAGCCGATATGCAGGTGCAAGCAGCGGCGCTTCAGCGCATCGCCGAGATCGCGCGTGCTGTTGGAGGTCAGCAGCACGATCGGTGTCGTCACCGCCTGGATGCTGCCGATTTCCGGGATCGTCACCTGGTAGTCCGAGAGAATTTCCAGCAGGAACGCCTCGAACTCCTGATCCGACTTGTCGACTTCGTCGATCAGCAGCACGGCACCGCTCGGTTGCTGCAAGGCGCGGAGCAGCGGCCGCGGCTCGAGGAAATTTTCCGAGAAGAAAATGTCCCCGAAATCATGCAGCTTGTTCAGCGCCGAGACCAAGCCATCGGCGTCACCGATCACCGATCCGATCTTGTCTTTCAGGATCTGGGTGTAGAGAAGCTGTTTGCCGTATTTCCATTCGTAGAGCGCCTTCGCCTCATCCAGACCCTCGTAGCATTGCATACGGATGAGTGGCAGGCTCAGCCATACGGCGACGGAGCGCGCTAGCTCGGTCTTGCCAACGCCGGCGGGACCCTCGACCAGAATCGGCTTCTGCAAATGGTGGGCGAGATAAACCGCGGTTGCGATCTGTCTGCTTGGGATATAGCCGGCCGACCGCAGACCCTGCTCCACGGCCTCGATCGAGGGCAGGGTCAGGTTCGGTCCCGGCGGGGACATATCGTTCACCACTGGCTCCGCTACTGTTCAGTAGCTCCCTGACAGCCGGGCGAGCGAATGTCAAACGATGGACTGACGCAGAAGTGCCCACCACCGGCGCTAGGTTGTTCGCTGCAAAAAGGGGAGTGCGCTCGAAGGGGCCGCCGCGGTGCGCGCCGACCGGCAAAGCGGGCCGTTTCCGGTGCCGGGGGCGCGGTCGCGGGGCTGCAGCTCATGGCGACAATCGTGCCCCGCGGCGGCGGGGGCGGCTCGACGGCGGAGGTGAACGGCCAAATTGGCCAAACCATGCCCCCGCGCCGTCCGCAGCCGCGCGGGGCCGCCTGCTGGTTTGACGAGCCATCCGGCCATTGCTGTGCCGGTTCGGCCGCATCGCGGCCCAGCCGGCTCACCGTCGCGTCGTCTCCTGAACTGAAACGCGTTCAAGGGCGACATGTCTCTCCGGCAACGCACGATCACCCAACTCAGCACGAGCTCGGCAGACGTTGCTGGCATGCCGATGAGCAGCTGCGCGGTCTCGACGGTCTCGCGGCTCGGACGGGGGTGCGGCCGCCGTGAATGCAGTAAGCGGCCGGACCAGGCGCGCAGGAGCAGGGGCGCGGACGTGACGACCGACATCCAAACGTGGTGCATTGACTGTCCAGCCCGGTTCGTTCCTGCGAGACGTCCGCGACCTGTCGGGTCTGGCGACGGTGCTCAGGGATTCCGGATTCCAACTCGTTACGCAGATCTTGGTCTCGCATTTCACCCACGCCTAGACTGCCCGCCCGATCGAACGGCAGAGGAAACGCCCGACATGGACTTCCACATCAGTCCGCAACAGCGCGAAATGATCACCTCGGTACGCGAACTCGCGCAGTCGGAGTTCAAGCCCGTCGCTCAACGCTGGATGGATGGCACCTTCCCGTGGGAGAACATGAAGAAGCTCGCCGCGCTCGGCGTACTCGGCATGTCGGTGCCGGAGGAATACGGCGGACTCGGCCTACCCATTCTCGACACCGCGCTGATCCTGGAAGAGATCGCCAAGGTCGACTACGTCACCGCGATGGCTGTACTGGGGGAGGCGGGGGTGCAGACCCGCGTGATCGCGCGCTACGCACCGCAGGCCATTCGCGAGCGCATCCTGCCGAAAGTCGTCAGCGGCGACTGCATTTTGGCGATCTGCATGACCGAGCCGCATGCCGGCACCGACGTCGCGAACTATCGAACGAATGCCCGTATCGTCGGTGACCGCGTCGTCTTGAAAGGCACCAAGACGCTGATCAGCCGAGCACCGGAGGCCGGCATGTTCGTCGTGTTTACCCGCATCGATGGCAGGCCCGGGCGCGAGGGTATCGGCTGCGTTCTGCTGGAGCCCGATACCAGAGGCTTCGAAGTGACAGGCACGTTCCACACCATGGGTGGCGAAAATCTGCACGAAATCCAGTTCGACGGTTGCGAACTTCCGTTGGAGAACCTGGTCATCCGCGAAGATGGCTTTCGCCGCCTGCTCACCGCGTTCAACACGCAGCGCTGCCTGAACCCGTCGATCTCACTTGGCCTGGCAGAAGGTGCGTTCGACGAGGCGGTGAACTACGTCCGCGAGCGCACCGTGTTCGGTAAGCCGATTGCCGACCATCAGGGCATCCGCTGGAAGCTCGCCGACATGTTCCGCGACATCGAGGCGGGCAGGGGGCTCTTGTATCGTGCCTGCCTGACCGCCAATCCGTTCCCCGACCCGTTCATGGCAGCTACGGCCAAGGTGTTCTGCAACGAGATGTCGCTGCGCGTTACCAGCGAGGCGGTGCAGATGCACGGCGGATTCGGATTCACCGACGAATATCCCGTGTCGCGTTTCTATCGCGGCGCTCGCTACGGCACCATCGGCGGTGGTACCACGGAAACGCTGCGTGACCTGATTGGCAAGAAGATCGTTGCCGACGTAAACTTCAGCCACGGCATTTTAGGACTCGGGACTTACTGAACAGGGGGTGACGCCATGAAGCACCT
>JASHQG010000188.1 GCA_030037665.1 Acetobacteraceae bacterium | reverse complement strand
CGAGATCTCGTGGATCCTGACGTCCTACATCGTGTCATCGGCCATCGCGATGCCGCTTACCGGCTGGTTTGCCTCCCGTTTTGGCATCAAACCGGTCTTTATCGTTTGTGTTGTCGGTTTCACGACCGCCTCGGCGCTTTGCGGGATGGCAACCGATCTCAACGAACTCGTGGCATATCGTCTGCTGCAGGGCATTTGCAGCTCCGGCCTCGTGCCGCTTGGTCAGTCGACGCTGTTCACAATCTACCCGCGCGAGAGACACGGCTTCGCGATGGCGGTGTTCGCAGCCGGCTCGATGATGGGGCCGATCGTCGGTCCGACGCTTGGCGGATGGCTCACGGACCAGTACGGCTGGCGCTGGTGCTTCTACATCAACGTGCCGGTCGGAGTTGTATGCGCCTTCGCCCTCTTTGCCCTTCTTCGCCGAAGGACTCGTCGACGATTTGACGAGTTCGACCTGTTCGGCTTTGTCACGCTGAGCGTCGCGGTCGGCGCGCTGCAGCTCATGCTGGACCGCGGCCAGGTCAACGACTGGTTCCACTCGACCGAAACCTGGATCGAAGCCACGATTTCGGCGCTGAACTTCTACCTGCTGATCGTTCACACCGCGACAACCGGCGAGCGCTCCTTTCTCAATCGCGACCTTCTGAAGAACACCAACTTCGTCGCGGGCAGTCTCCTGATGTTCGGTGTCGGCGTGCTGCTCAGCGGCACAGTGGCTTTGATGCCTTCGATGATGCAGGACCTGCTCGGATATCCGGTCTTCGACGCAGGCTGGATGATGGCACCAAGGGGGTTCGGCACGCTGCTGGCAATGCTTTTGGTAGGCCAGCTCATCAATCGCATCGACATCCGCCTGTTCATTCTAGTCGGCTTCCTCCTGACAGCGGCGTCGCTGTGGCAAATGACCGGCTGGTCGCTGCAGATGGGTTCCGGACCGATCTTATTCGCGGGCTTCGCGCAAGGTTTCGGGCTCGGTTGCACTTTTGTGCCGCTGAACTTGATGGCACTCTCTGGCATGCCGCTCCATCTTCTGACGCAGGCCACGGCGCTGCGCTCGTTGATGCGCTTGCTTGGTGGCAGCGTCGGCATTGCCATCCTCGAAGCTCAACTGACACGAAACACTCAAATCGTGCACTCCCAGCTCGTCGAATACCTGCGCCCCAACAACCCGTTGACGTGGGCTCCTTTCATTCCTGCGCCATTCGGCCTGAGCACCGCTCGCGGCATCGCGTTCTGGAACGAGGAGGTCACCCGGCAGGCGGCGATGACAGCCTACATCGACGATTTTATGCTCATGCTGATCGTCATTCTCGGTTCGTTGCCGTTGTTACTACTGGTTCGTGTCTCGCGCTCGAAACCAGCCGCTGCAGACGCGTGAGACTTCGCAAAAGACCGGCGCCGATCCCGCCGAACTTCCGACCATCCTGCGTTGGCGCACGGATAGACCGGCTACTGCGATCCCGGCGTTCGCCTGAGCATTTGCAGGCGAGCGGGTCCGAAACAGCGGTCAGACTTACAGGCAGGCGGATGCGTCGTAGCTGTACCGGATGCGCCGGTTGAGTTTGTTGCCGGACAAGTTGCCCCGGATGTTTTCCATCGGGTTGCGTTCGGGCGAGTACGGCGGTAGCTGCAACAGTGTGATGTTGCCAGGGACCCTCGGTCATTCGCCCAGTCGCATCGGTCGTTGACTTGCCGGCGCCGTCCGGCGGAGCGGACAGCACCGGACGATGGCATCCAGTACCATACTTTGGATCAGGAGCAGCACATGGCGACGTACGACGCGATTATCATCGGAACCGGACAAGCCGGCCCGGCGCTCGCACGACGCATCGTGGACCAGGGCAAGAAGGTTGCCATTGTAGAGCGCGGCCGATTCGGCGGGACCTGCGTAAACACGGGCTGCACACCCACCAAGACGCTGGTCGCAAGCGCCTATGCCGCACACGTGGCGCGGCGCGGTGCCGAGTATGGGTTCAGCGCGGGCAACGTCACAATTGATATGAAGCGCGTCAAAGCGCGTAAAGATTATGTTGTCGGGCTTTCCAATCGAGGAGTCGAGCGGTCCCTCACGAGTTTGGAGAACTGCCGGGTCTACGAAGCCCATGCGCGGTTCGCATCGCCGCGCGAGGTGGCGGTCGGCGACGACATCCTCTCGTCCGACCAAATATTCATCAATGTCGGAGGCCGCGCGCGTGTGCCCGACATCCCCGGTCTCGATCAGATCGATTATCTCACGAATAGTACGATGATGGACGTTGACTTCCTGCCTCGCCACCTCTTGGTGCTCGGCGGTAGCTACATCGGTCTGGAATTCGGTCAGATGTATCGGCGCTTTGGCAGCGAGGTGACGGTTGTCGAGATCGGGCCGCGCTTGGTTCCGCATGAGGACGAAGACGTTTCGTCAGCCATCGCAGACATCCTGACGAAGGAAGGCATTGCTGTTCGGCTGAATGCAAATTGCCTCCGCGTTGACAAACTCGGTGGTGAAGTCGTCATGACGATTGACCGTGATGGCACGTCACAGCTTCACGGGTCGCACCTGCTCATCGCGACGGGGCGGCGCCCCAATACCGATGACCTTGGACTGGAACGCGCGGGCGTGAAGCTGGACGCTCGCGGCTATATCATCGTCGATGATGAGCTGCGCACCTCTGTCCCTGGCATCTGGGCCCTTGGCGACTGCAACGGCCGCGGCGCGTTTACTCACACATCCTGGAATGATTTCGAGATCGTCGCTGCCAATCTGTTCGACGGCGAGCACCGGCGGGTGAGCGATCGTATCGCGGCTTATGCGCTCTACATCGACCCGCCGCTGGGCCGCGCCGGCATGACCGAGGCGGACGTCCGAAAAAGTGGACGCCCCGCCTTGTCCGGCAGGCTTGCCATGGAAGACGTGTCTCGTGCGTTCGAAAAGGGCGAAACGGATGGCTTCATGAAGATTTTGGTCGATGCCGAGACGAAGGAAATCCTGGGTGCGTCGTTTCTAGGCACCAGTGGTGACGAGGTGATCCACTGCGTGCTCGACACGATGTACGCCAAGGCACCCTACACTGTGCTCAGGCGCGCCATGCACATCCACCCAACGGTCGCAGAGTTCATCCCTACGATTTTGGACGAGCTCGCGCCGCTTTCGGAACTGGCAACAGGATAGTCGGGTGCGTTAGCGTATGCCCGGCACAACGCTGCTGGTTTGAACGTAAGTGGTGCCCTTAACTCGCAAAATAGCGGGGGACGCGTGAGGTTGCTTCGTCGGCCGTGGATAGGGGTCGTGCTAGCGGGTATAATCGTTGCACTGCCGGCTTTTGCTTCGCCAATGCCGTCTGGTGATGCAGAAAGCTCGAGCAAGGCACTGGACAAAGCGGATATTCAGACAGCACCGCACGACTGGCGGGCCGATCAGCCGGTTATCGCTCATCATGCGATGGTTTCCTCGGACCAGCGCCGTTCAACCGATGTCGGCGTGCAAATCCTGAAGGAAGGCGGCAATGCGATCGATGCCGCAGTGGCCATCGGATATGCTCAAGC
>JASHQG010000187.1 GCA_030037665.1 Acetobacteraceae bacterium | reverse complement strand
GCGTCATCAATGCGCGCCTCCGCTCATGCGGCCTTCACTCTCCCCGCATAGGCGCCGAAAGACGATCACGCAACGTGTCGGTTTAAGCAAGAACGGCCACAGGCATGATCTCTATTTGAATATCTGGGCGCGCAAAACCAGCCACGGTCACTAACGCGCTGGCCGGGAAGTCCTTGACCAGTATCTCACGCCGTAACTCCACGAAGCGATCGCCATGGCGCACATCACGGATGAAGACAGTCATCGTCACCATATCGCTCAGTTCGCCACCTGCGCGCTTCAGCGTTGCCTCTATATTCTTGAAGGTCTGCCTAACCTGGTCGTCGAACCCTGACAGTGGCGCGCCGCTTCCGTCGACTGTTCCGGTGTGCCCTGCAAGCCAGATCGTCGTCCCCGCACGCGTCGTCACGGCGGATGAGTACGCTCTATTTGCGATAGGTCCGATGAACTTACGTTCCATAGTGGTACTCCGTGCTGCGGGCGGATAAACGTCTGCGATGCGACCCCGTCGAGAGTGCATTCGCTATGATGACCGGTTGACCGATGCCATTGAGCCCCGATTGCTGCTATGAGCCCCAGAGATTGCCGTAATATCGGGGCGAGGAACGATCCAGCCCACATGACGGCTCGCCGCCGCGCGGTGGCGGTCGGTCCGGAATTCTCGGCAATCGTAACTCATTGTTTTCCCGGGCCGCCTCTACCATCGCCGGGGCCATCAACGACCATGGGGCTGTGATCCGACACGACCGAAGCACCATGCGTACCACGTCACGCGCGGCGAGGCGTGCCGCGCTCTGCCCCTGGCCAGCCAGCTGCCAGCGTGTCCATCCGCGGCATGGACATCGCGGCACTCTGGGCAGCAAACTTCCGCTGGCCGGGCGGCTTGGCGGTGACAATGCGAGTTTGCTTGGCATGCCGAAAGAGCGAAGCGCTGCCGTCGCGCTTGGCGAGTCCAATGTATCGGTCGGACCCGGCGCTGTTACCACGGGCAAATACCGGACTACTCCATCAGAGGAAGGGAGCCGGCTCATGAACCGTAAACTCATTCCGTTTCTGGCGTTCACGCTTCCAGTGGCGGCATCAGGCTGCTCCCAGCAGGCTGCGCCTCCCCCGCAGGCGCCTGTCCAGGCCACGCCTCTCCCGCCGGCTGCGCCTGCCCATCAGCCTGCGATAGGCAACCCATGTCTCCCACCAGGACCGTGCAATTACCCAGGTGGCGGCGAGGGAGGATCTGTCAGCTATTAGCAAGGGAATTGTCGCGGGCCGCCGCCTCAGTCGTCAAGGGAATCAATGTCGGCATCCTGGTCGATCCCCAACTCGACCCGCACGTGACAGAAGCGCTGCGGATCGACGAATTTCGGTTCGGAGGCGATCTCCCGGAGCTCTTTGATACCCTCGCGAGTGAAAAACATCGTCGGCCCGCGCCTATCTGTTCGATGTGCTGCCAGCGAGATGTGCCTGATAGCAATCGTCCGGTTGGATGACTGATTTGATTCGGAGATCGGCCGGTGGCGCATACGGATCGGATGAGTGCCTTTCTGCCGGTCCACTTAGCCGCGCACGAGCGGCATGACATAACGGCAAGCAGACACGCCATGCGGAGTAAACCATGAATTATCGCCTACCGCTGGACCTTGAGGCACTACGTGCTCGCATCCGCGACGGTCAAAGTTTTACGTATGTCCCATTCTATGGCCATACAACGCAACCAGGCCGCATCACGAACGCAGTCTACAGCCAGTTCTATCCGGCACAATTCCAGATCGATGGCGTGCGTTACCACTGGGCCGAGCAGTGGATGATGGCAGCCAAGGCGCGTCTGTTCGACGACCCAGATGCCCTTGCAACCATTCTCGGGGCCGACGACCCGCTCGCTTGTAAGAATGTCGGCCGCACTGTGCGCAATTATGATGAGGAAAAGTGGAGCGCAGCCCGCTTCGATCTCGTCGTCGCAGGCAATATCGCAAAATTCGGCCAAAACGAGGCGTTGTACGATCATTTGCTTGCCTCGGAGGACGCGATACTGGTGGAGGCGGCCCCCCGCGACTCGATCTGGGGGATCGGTCTCAGTCGCGAAAATCCTGTGGTACATGACCCCCTTCGCTGGCGTGGGCGTAACCTTCTTGGCTTCGCTTTGGTAAAGGTGCGAGCTGTCCTACGCGGTGAGCTTGTCTTGAGAGGTTGAGCGATGCCCCGAGCCGAAATGTGCCGACGCTGCGGCGCTTGTCCTGGAACCCACCCGTGCTCCGAATCTGATATGCGGGAATGGTGTGCGAAGACCAGATTCGGGGTGATTCGCACTTTCGGCACGCGTTCTGCACTACGCGTGTTTGAAGGATCACCAGCTTAGGAACGTGATCCAGGCTCCAGCGACACACCAGCTCCAGACGCGTGACACCGCCGCCGCGGCGGTTTTGGCCAGGGACGGTGTCTGGCAGACGCGTCCGCTATTGGGCACGGCGCACGATTGGCTGGCCGACCGCGTTGGGTGGACACCGGTCGGGCCCCTCAGGGTGGCATTCATCACGCCCGCTTCCGCGCCAAGATGCGTCGACAGCAGGTCTTCGCCCCAAGCACTCTGGCCGAAGGCGCCCGAGCAACGCTTTAACCTCATGTGGGGCCGCTAGGCTCCATATAGTATTTTCGATATTCCGCCGGCGTCACGCCGACGTGGCGAACGAAGGCGCGCCGCAGCGTGTCCGCGTTCGCAAAGCCGCATTGCACGGCAATTTGCTTGGGTGGGGCGCGGCCGCTCTCCAGCATGCGCCGCGCCGTCGAGACGCGCGCGGCTTCCACCCAAGCCGCGGGGGTGACACCGACCTCACTTTGGAACAATCGAGCGAAATGGCGTGGACTAAGGCCGGATCGAGCTGCGAGACGGCTGACGCTGTGATCAGCCGCTGGGTTTGCCGCAACGAAGCGCTGGACCTCCTGAAGTGCCGAACGGTTGGCTGGGAGCGTCTCGCCACCGCGGCTGAACTGCGTCTGGCCACCAGGCCGCTTGAAGAACATCACCAGCTGGCTTGCGACCTTCATCGCAATGTCGCGCCCGACATCCTCTTCCACCAGCGTCAATGCCAGATCCAGACCAGCAGTCACGCCGGCGGCAGTACGCAGCCTTCCATCGCGCACGTGGATAGCGTCCGCATCGACGGCGACGGACGGATAGGCGCGCGCCAGCCGATCGGCGACCGCCCAGTGTGTGGTGACACGCTTGCCGTCGAGCAGCCCGGAAGCGGCCAGAAAGAACGCGCCGCTGCACACTGAGCCGTAGCGCCGCGTCGTGGGCACCACGCGCCGAAGCCAGTTTATGACAGCAGGCGCTGGCGACATGTCGGCGGCGTTGGGACAGCCCGCAACAAGCAGCGTGTGGATCGGCTCGCGAAGCGGGGTGTCGACGGCCAGGTCCGGCACGAGCCGCGCCCCGGAAGAACTGCGGATCTCGCCGCCTCTGCTAGCGATGACAAGCATCCGATAGATCTGGCGCTCCCCCTGCGCATTCGCCTCGGCAAACACATCAAGCGGCCCGGAGACGTCCAGAAGCTGAACGCCCGGCAGAGCGAGAATTGCAACGGTTCTGCTCACGGCCATGTGGACCTCAGTGGCGCTTTCGCGCGGAGAATGGCAGAATCAGACGTATCTCGTCAATTGCTGCCAATTGCCCCGGCTCCCACCTGCTCGGTGCCGGCTCACGGAAGCCGGACGGACCGAAGAGGAGTCCCCGATGTTCTTGCGGATTGATCGCCTTCAGATCGAATTGCCGGTACCGGCCCGAGCCGATCCCAACGCCGCTGCTGCGTTGCAGGAGTTGCTCGGCGGCAAGTTCGGCGAGATGTCAACGCTCAACAACTACTTTTTCCAGAGTTTCAACTTCCGCAACAAAGGAAAGCTGAAACCCTTCTACAGCCTTGTCGCCTCGATCACAGCGGAGGAGTTCGGGCACGTCGAATTGGTGACGAATGGCGTCAACCTCGTGGCACGAGGGCCCGACATCGATGTGAAAAATTACGACGTTGCCGCCGCACCCTTCGCTGCCGTGCGCGACGCGCGGGCCACGGCGAACTTCTTCACGGCCGGCGGCGCCGCATTGCCAGCCGATAGCATGGGGGCGCCCTGGAACGGCAGCTACGTTTTCTCCACCGGCAACCTGATCCTTGATCTTCTCCACAACTTCTTCCTGGAGAACGGAGCACGCGTCCACAAACTTCGTGTCTACGAGACGGTGAGCGATCCGGTTTCGCGCGAAGTCTGCGGCTATCTGCTGGTTCGCGGCGGCGTGCATGCGCATGCCTACGGACTCGCGCTCAAACACCTCACCGGCGTTGACATGACGAAGATGCTGCCTGTCCCCAACATCCCAACCGATAAGTTTCCGGAGGCGCGCCGGTATATGGCGGAGGGCATGCATCGCCGGCTCTACCGGTTCAGCCCCGGCGACTATGCCGAGATCGGGGCAATCTGGGGCAATGGCGAGCGGGCGCTGCCGGGGGACCCGGATGGCGAGTTGGTCGTGGTCGACGGCCATCCGGATGGCGGGAAGATTCCCGATCTCGCAGGCATCTCCACCGCCTTCACGCCCGAGTACCAGCCGGAGGAAATTTTCGACATCGCGGGCAAACTCTACAAGGCGTTCAAATCATCCTGACGCCGCGAAGGCCCGGGCCAAAAGGCCCCGGCCCTTCGCAATCAGCCGCGCACGCAATCCGGACGTCGGGGCAGCTTTGGCGTCTCGCCCGGCCGCCCGACGCTCCACTCCGCAGGAGTCCTCTCATGAGCCAGCATCATCCGTTTGAAGCCGCTACCGGAACCGCGATCACGATAAACGGCATCCGGATTCCTGACAGCAAGCTCGCCCAGGAGATCACCGAACTCGTACGCGACACCGAATCCGCCCTGCTGTTTCACCATTCCAGCCGCGTCTTCTATTGGGGTGCGCTGACCGGTGTGCGGCGCGGCCTGACATTCGATGTCGAGCTGCTGTATGCCAGCGCCATGTTCCACGACATGGGCCTGATGCCGCAGTGCAGCAGTCCCAACGAGCGTTTCGAGGTAGACGGTGCGAACGCTGCACGCAATTTCCTGCGTAGCCATGGAATATCGCCGCAGGACGTTGATGCCGTCTGGACAGCGATCGCGATGCACACGACGCCCGGCATTCCGCAGCACATGCACCCGGTCGTCTCACTGCTGACAGCAGGCGTGGAGATGGACGTGTTGGGCATCGCTTACTCCGATTTTTCGGCTGCGGAACGTGCGGCAGTGGTGAAAGCCCACCCGCGCACCCCTCGCTTCAAGGAGGATATCATCCAGGCTTTCTATGACGGCATCCACCACAAGCCGGACACGACGTTCGGGAACGTGAAAGCCGACGTTCTCGCGGACAAGGATCCGACGTTCTCGCGCGCAAATTTCTGCAGCGTGATCCGTGGATCCGCCTGGCCCGGGTGAGAAGCACGGCTTGAATATTCAGGGGTCGCAAACGTAGGACCCGCCTTCCAGCCAGCGACGTACAGCCCCGCTGGTTTGGTATCTGCTTCAACAGCGATTACCGCCCAGTGAGAGCGGTTATTATGAATGCTCAGGCAAATGCGC
>JASHQG010000186.1 GCA_030037665.1 Acetobacteraceae bacterium | reverse complement strand
CGGCCTTCAGCGGCCCGACCGGCCTAATGTTGTATAAACGCGCCACCCTCGCCGGGATCGGGGTGGGACCGCGCCGGGCGCTTGAGGATATGGTGCGCGCGGTCGATGCCCTGAAGCTCAAACCTATCATCGACAAGGTTTATAGTTTCACCGACCTGGCGTTCGCCTTCGACCATCTTGAGCGTGGAGCGTTCGGCAAAGTCGTCATCGAAATGAACTAATGCGCCTCGATCACCGTGAGGCGACGCATCATGAAAACCTGGTTCCCACCCAGCCGGTATTTGGTGGCTTAGAGTCACATCGTACTTGGCTTCGGTCTCACTCTTACCGAACTTTACTGTGCTTACCTCAGCAGCCCCTATATGTGAAGCGGCGCCGAAGTGGGACCCCATCTGCAACCGTGCACAACGCGCCGATGCTGCAATAGGAATTTCGTTCGCCCCAGGGTCCCGATCGGCGCCGATAGGGACCCTGGGGCGAACGAATTAAGACAACCTATCAATTGGACACCGCGTTTTGGCCAGGGTCCAACTTCCGCGCCGCTTCACAGTTCGACCACGCCGTCGCGACCGCACCGGACAAAGTAGCTGCGTCACTTGGTATGGCGCTGACCTCTCGCGAGGTGGGACGCGCGGTGGCGGCCCTGGCTCAACCTCTCAGGTTGCGGCTGGCAGCTTGCTCGCCACTCACTCCTCCTCGCAGGCATTTTCCGCAATCACATCCAAGCCGGACAGCGGCGCACCGACCAGATTGGGGGCATCGGCTTCTCTGGCTGAACGGTGTCGTCCGAAGACAGCTCGATGCAACCCTTTAAGTCCGAGCAAGTGACAGGTCGTCATGATCAAATCAAGCAACGAATTTGTTTGGGACCGGATGGGTGCCGCGAATTCGTCTGACTACATCGTGTGCGGTACGAGGTCTTCCGGATCTGCTCTCGCTGCCAGGCTTTCGGAACGCGCCAATGCCAGGATTTACGTTCTCGAGGCGGGCGGTGGTGAGACCGTGTTGGGCGGGCGCAGGGAATCGGTTTCGCGTTGCCGACGCCTCGGTACTTCCGCAGATAACCAGCGGAAACACCACGGCCCCCTGTGTCGTGGTCGGTGAACTCGCCGCGAAATTCATCCTGGCGGACTCGCCGAAGGGTGTCAGAAGAGTGGAAAGATGAGTGCAGAAGCAGTCACCTACGAACTGGGCGATAACGTGGCGTGGCTCGGCCTGAACCGGCCGCAGAAACGGAACGCCATCGACAGCCGATTGCTCGCCGCGCTGCACGAGAGCGTGACGCGCGCGCAAGCCGAGGCACGGGCAATAGTAATCTTCGGCCACGGCACATGTTTCAGCGCCGGTCTTGATCTCGCCGAGCAGCGCGTGCGGGAAGCGGAGGAAGCGTTCCATCACTCCCGCACGTGGCATGCCGCATTCGCCGCTATCCGGCACGGCCAGATTCCGGCCGTCGCTGCGCTGCACGGCGCGACCGTCGGCGGCGGGCTGGAACTGGCAGCGGCCTGCCATATCCGCGTCGCAGACACGACCGCATTTTTTGCCCTGCCCGAAGGCATGCGCGGCATCTATGTCGGCGGCGGTGCGTCTGTGCATGTCGCGCGGCTGCTCGGGGCGGCGTGGATGGCGGACATGATGCTGACCGGCCGGGTGCTGGACGCCGACGCGGCCGAGCGGACCGGACTGGTGCAGTATGTGGTGCCAAATGGCGAGGCGCGCGCCAAGGCCGCAGAGCTGGCCGCCAAGATAGCGGGAATGGCGCGGCTGACCGTGCTCGGCGTGCTCCATGCGCTGCCGCGCATCCAGGACATGAGCGAAGCGGACGGGCTCTTCGTGGAGAGCCTAATGGCCGCGCTGTCTGTGTCCGGCACGGAGGCCGCGGTGCGGCTTGCGGATTTCGTGGAAAAGCGGAGCGCGAAAGTGACGCCGCCCTCCGAGCCACTTGTCGCCGCCTCGCAAGTCGCGGCGTCGAGCGTCGCTGAGGCCCGCTGATATCGACCTGGCGACTGCCGCCCAGTTTCCCCAGACCGACAGGAGAATGCGCGATGGAGCTTGATCTGCCTCTGCATGGTGCCGATGCGCCAGGCGGGCCCGAGGCGACGCTGTGCGCGATGTTCGACCACGCCGTCGTGACCGCACCGGACAAGGTGGCATTGCGTCACTTCGATATGACGCTGACCTATCGCGAAATGGCGCGCGCGGTGACGGCCCTGGCCCAGCGCCTTGCGCTACTGATCTCGCCGGGTCAGGTGGTGGCGCTCGTTCTGCCGAACTCCATTGAATTCTGCATCGCCTACTTCGCCGCGCTGAAGGCGCTTGCGGTGCCCGCCTTGCTCAACCCACTCTATCCGGCGGCACAGCTCTCACCCCTGCTGCGGCAGGCGCGCCCACGCGCCGTGATCTGTGCGCCGCCGACGCGAGCCATACTTGCCGGCCTCGCCGACGATCTCGGTATTCCCGATGTGGTTTGCCTGGGCCAGGAGATTGCCATCCGGGAGCTTGTCGCCGAGGCCGAAATTCCCCTCCGGCTACGGACCGCAATGCCCACGGACCCCGGAGCACTGCTGTTCAGCGGCGGCACCACGGGACTTTCAAAGCCGATCGAACACACGCACGCGCGCCTGACCGCCGCGGTGAATTGCGTTCAGCACGCCTGGCCCACACGCGACGGGGAGGTTTTCCTCCCTATCGCACCCTTTACTCACATCTACGGGTTCCTGATGGGCGTGCTCGTTCCCGTGTCCGCCTGTGGAGAAACGCTGATTCCGGAACGGTTCCAGCCGGACCATGTCGTCGAGTTGCTCGCACGCCACCGCGTGACCTTCTTCGGTGGCGGGCCGCCGGCCATCTACGCGGGCGTGCTGGCGGCGCACAGCCTGGAAAGGGCTGACCTTTCCGCCCTCAGGATGTGTCTGGCCGGCGGCGCGCCGTTCCCGGTCGAGTTGATGGAGCGCTGGCGGCGCGCCACGGGGCTCGAAATCTACGAGGGTTACGGCATGACCGAAATGGCGCCAATCAGCGCCGCGACGGCGGTGTCGGGAATCCGGCCGGGCTCGGTGGGCAAGCCGGTGCTTGGCGCCGACCTGCAGATCGTCGATCTGTCCACGGGACTTCGGGTGCTGCCGCCGGGCGAAAAGGGCGAGGTGCGTATCCGCGGCCCGCACATGATGACGGGCTACCAGAACCAACCGGAAGAGACCGCGCGAACCATCCGCGACGGGTTCATCTATACCGGCGATATCGGCTACCTCGACCAGGACGGCTTCCTGTTCATCATCGACCGGAAGAAGGACGTCGTATTCGTCAAAGGCTTCAATGTCTTTCCCCGCGAGGTCGAGGAGGCGATCCACACGCACCCGAGCGTCGGGATGGTCGGTGTCGCCGGCGCGCCGGATGCGCGCACTGGTGGCGAGCGCCTGGTCGCCTTCGTCGTTCCCCGAGACGGAGAAAGGGTCGATGCGGCCGAGATCTCGGCGCACTGCGCGTCGCGGCTGATCGGCTACCA
>JASHQG010000185.1 GCA_030037665.1 Acetobacteraceae bacterium | reverse complement strand
AATTCTCCATCGCACCGCACTGTCGCACCACAGCGTTGTTGACCAGCGCATCGACCGCACCGAATGCATGCGCTGCTGCGTCCATCATCGAGGCGATCTGCTCCGGATGACGAAGGTCGCCCGGGTGATACGCGGCAGGCACGCCGAGTGCCTTCAGGTGCGCCACACGTCCTGCACCGTTTCGGAGTCGGCAATTCCGTTCGGCATGACGCTGCAGCGGTGTGTCGCGCGCGCACATGCTGTCGCAAAACCGATCCCACCCACCGAGCAGGTGACCAAAGCCGATTTCCCAGCCAGCATCGTCCCCTCCCCTTCCTTCCCGGGCGATAGAATGATCATGTTGGCCCGGAGACAAGGGAGAAAGCTCGATGGCACAGCTTGATGGCAAGGTTGCTCTGATCACCGGCGCCGCATCCGGTATCGGCGCGGCGTGCGCGCGAACCTTCGCACGCGAGGGCGCAAAGCTGGTGTTGACCGACGTCGACGACGTCGGCGGGCAGCGCGTCGGCGGCGAAACCGGAGGGATCTTTGTACGTCAAGATGTGACGGAAGAGACCTCATGGCCGGAAGTTGTTTCGACAGCTGAACGCCGGTTCGGCGGTCTGCACGTGGTAGTGGCCAATGCGGGCATCGGTATCATGGGGCCGGCAATCGATATGTCGTTTGCCGACTGGCGGCGGCAGATGGCAGTAAATGTCGATGGTGTGTTCCTCTCAGTAAAATACTGCATTCCGCTCATGCGTCGTTCAGGGGGCGGCTCGATCATCATGATGTCGTCCGTCGCGGGTTTACGTGGTTCGGCGGGTCTCGCGGGGTACAGCGCGACGAAGGGTGCCGTGCGCTTGTTCGCCAAGTCGATCGCGTTGGAATGCGCGCAAGCGGGCGATAAGATCCGCGTCAATTCGGTGCATCCCGGCGTCATCGACACACCGATCTGGACAAAGCTACCGCCCGGCGCGAATTCGCCGCTCGATCCGCAGGCAATCGCTGCGGCAGTAGTGCCAATGGGTGAAGCGGGACGGCCGGAGGATATTGCCGACGGCGTGCTGTATCTTGCGTCCGACGCGTCACGGCATGTCACAGGATCGGAGCTGGTGATCGATGGCGGCATGACAGCGGGACGAGTGACGCGATTTCAGCAGTAGAACCGCAAACCGGTCATCATCGAGATCTTCTAGCGGGCCGCCCGGGCGCGCCCGCCACCATCGTCGCATCCTTACTTCCCGGACCACCGTGTCATGATCCAACACGATGAACCTCAACCTTCCGCCGAAACCGTGGCGCTTCACTCAGCGGCCCGTCGTGCTCTTGTGTCGATCACCAATTCATTGACCGTGACGATGACGGTCATTTCACGTTGTCGTTCGACGCTGCGTGCCACCCTTGCCGCGCTGGCGAACCGCAATCATCACCGCCCCGTGCCGGCACGTCGCGTCGTGCAATCATCGCGCCGCCCGAACCGCCCCGCCAGTATTCCCAAATCCCCATAACCTTCGGCCGGCGCCCGAAGACGAATTCGAGATTGGTGACGACGGTAACGTCGACTGAATTCTGCGGCTCGAGTTCGAGGTTCGCGACGCAGGGCCGCCACTCCTCGCCGCGGTCGAACCGGTGCCACCGGGCATGTCGCGGGTCGCCGGAATAGACCACGGTGTCGTCGTGGTGCGTGCGCCAGATCGGATTCGAGGCGGGCAGCGAGGCGCCGGAGACCGGACGATGGAACGGGCGATCGGCAATCGCCAGACTGTTCCTGGCCGTCCGCGTCGCGTCGTCATCCGCACGCGTGACGTCTTCGGCGAACAGCTCCTCCTGACCTAGGCGCCGGTTCGGATCGACCAACTCGACCCGGCTCGGCTCGACCACCGAATCATACTGGAAGAGGGCGAGCTCGGCCCGCCTGATCCGGTAGGTCCCGTTGGCCGTCCACCCGTCGGCGACCCGCGCCCCTCGATTGCGCTTGGCAAAATTGTGTGAGCCCTCGTGGCAGTACAGCATCAGCCCCGTGCCGTCGCCTACGTTGCGTGGCAACCGGAGCCTCCCCTGACTGACGCACGTCACCGCCCGCTCAATGAAGGGGATGCCGCCTGATCGCCCCATAAAGCCTCCCTCCCGCGGAAGGCCACATCGTTCGATCCAGGCGGCCCACCGGCAGGGCGCGACGACAACCCGTCCTACAGAGCGCCGGGCTGTTAAATAATGGCTCGACTTTTCAGTGCGTGGCCGTCGGTTCCGCTGGCCTGACCGTCTCGAGTACGCTTCGTTGGCCAGGCTATGTCCTGCCAAAAGCGCCGATGCTCTACCTTTCGACGCCAGCCCCCGTCCACATGATTGCTGCCCAATCGCACCAAATGCGCGCCAGCCGTCGGCAAGCTGCAGTACGCCGCCCGTGCGCCGGGCCTCGACACGACGGACCGATAATGTTCGAGCGACTGGCATAGCAATTGCTCGCCGCCCGGTTGCCGCGGCGGCGCCGGAAACTCTGCCGGACCTCCCCGCACGAAGCACGCCGAGGTGTCTATGGTTCCCCAAGCCCACTGCAGTGCGCGCACCATGACGGTCCGTGAAGGGCTGGCCAGAGGTTTCACGGCAGGCGACTGCTGAACGTGCACGTGCTTCTGGCCGACGACGACCCCGTGCGTGCGAACGAACTGATGCGTGTGCTCGCTCAAGTCCCTTGCCTCGCGCTCACCCGCTTGCAACCCGGCCAATTGCTCGCCGATGCCGTTGCTGCGCACGCACCCGATGTGGTGATCGTCGATATCGCCCGCCCTGACCGCGATGCGCTCGACGGCGTGAGGCGCATGACTGAAGCCGATCCTCGTCCGATTGTCATGTTCGTCGATCACGATGACCCCGACTTCATGGAGGCAGCGATCAGCGCCGGCGTTTGCTCGTACAATGTCGCCGGCCTGCCGCCGCCCGACATGCGACCGATCCTGCGCGCGGCCATCGCTTTGTTCCGCCGCCACAAGCAGGCACAGGATGAGCTGCGCACTGTCCAGACCCGACTGGAGGAGCGCGGTATCGTCGATCGTGCCAAGGCCCTGCTGATTCGCGAGCGCCACATGACCGAGCCCGATGCCTACCGTTGGCTGCGCCGCCGCGCCATGGCCAGCGGCCGGCGCATTCCGGATATCGCCCGCGACTTGCTGCACGCTTCCGGCAAGGGGCAGCCATGAGCCGGCCTGTCCGAATTGGCCTTCTGCGCCTCGCCGACA
>JASHQG010000184.1 GCA_030037665.1 Acetobacteraceae bacterium | reverse complement strand
ACCGTCGCATTCTTAGCGGCGGCAGACGCCACCCACACCTGCCACCCAACCTCGACGTTCGATCGTTGAAGACGCTATACAGGCCTGCGCTTTTCGCTGAATTGTTGTTGAAAGAGCCAAGCATGACCACACCCGTCAGGACGCAACGGCAATGAGCGAAGCACCAGCCATCGCGCTGCGTGGCTCTTTCTTCGAGGTGCTGCGCGTGTTTTTTCGCCTGGGCTGCACGAGCTTTGGTGGGCCGGTCGCGCATCTCGGCTATTTCCGCGGGGAGTGCATTGAACGGCGGCGCTGGCTTGGTGAAGCGGAATACGCCGACATCATTGCGCTCTGTCAGTTCCTGCCGGGACCCGCGAGCAGCCAGACTGCGGTGTCACTGGGGATTCTGCGCGCAGGCGTGCCTGGCGGATTGGCCGCGTGGCTCGGATTCAGCACACCGTCGGCGGTTCTGATGGTTCTGTTCGGCTACGGGGTCGGCCATGTGGGAAACATCAACGATGCGGCGTGGCTGCATGGCCTGAAGCTGGTGGCCGTTGCAGTCGTGGCACAGGCCGTGTGGGGAATGGCGCGCAGCCTGCTGCCCGACCGCCCGCGCGTCACATTGGCCATAGGTGCGGCGTTGTTGGTGCTGGCGGTGCCGACGTCGCTTGGTCAGGTGGCGGCGATCGCGATCGGCGCCTTGTTAGGCTGGGCGCTGCTCAAGGAGCCTCCGAGAGAGGTGTCCGGCGGACTGGAGCTTTCCATTCCGCACAGCATAGCGGTGGCGGCCCTTATTGC
The DNA here is from genome assembly GCA_030037665.1 of Acetobacteraceae bacterium. Classification (GTDB taxonomy): domain Bacteria; phylum Pseudomonadota; class Alphaproteobacteria; order Acetobacterales; family Acetobacteraceae; genus JASHVB01. The sequence continues at coordinate 21,697 of JASHQG010000184.1, read as the reverse complement.
GTTCTTTGTCTTGCTGGGCGTGCTGCCGCTCGTGGCAAACAGCGGCGTGCACACGCTGCAGCTGATCGACCGATTCTACCGCGCCGGCGCGCTGGTGTTTGGCGGCGGCCATGTCGTGTTGCCGCTGCTGCACCAGGCTGTCGTGCCGCCCGGGTGGATAAACGACAATGGCTTCCTCGCCGGCTACGGCGCGGCACAGGCCGTGCCTGGGCCATTGTTCACGTTCGCGGCCTATCTCGGAACGGCGATGCAACCGGCGCCCCGCGGCTGGGTCGGCGGAGTGATCTGTTTGCTCGCGATTTACCTGCCATCCTTTTTGCTGCTGCTCGGCGTGCTGCCGTTCTGGGACTCGCTGCGCCGGCAGACAGCAGTGCAGGCGGCGTTGCGCGGGGTCAATGCGGCGGTGGTGGGACTGCTCCTCGCGGCTCTCTACACGCCAATCTGGACCAGCGCGGTCAACAGCCCGCGGGATTTCGGAATCGGGCTGGTGGCGTTCCTGCTGTTGGTATTCTGGAAACTGCCGCCATGGTTAGTGGTGATTCTAGGGGCGCTAGGCACACAGGCAGTGGCGACGCTATGAAGCTTTGCCCGCGGCGCGGGACGTGTCGCTGAGTAGGGCGCCGCGCGTGTGGATCCGATACGGGTGAGGATCCTATAGAGGTACCCGCGGCCGTACACCCCGCCTCGACACGCCGCGTCGCGACGTCTGCCACGCGGAGCGCTGGAGAGGTTCCCTACCTCTCAACGCACATAGCAACGCCCATGCCGCCGCCGATACAAAGTGTGGCCAGGCCCTTTTTCGCATTGCGCTTCTGCATCTCGTGCAGCAGCGTCACCAGCACGCGCGCACCCGACGCGCCGATCGGATGGCCGATGGCAATTGCGCCGCCGTTCACATTCACTTTCGACGTATCCCAGCCCAGGTCCTTGTTCACCGCCAGAGCCTGTGCGGCAAATGCCTCGTTCGCTTCGATCAGATCAAGGTCATCGACCTTCCATCCTGCGCGCCCGAGAACCTTGCGCGTCGCGGGGATCGGCCCCGTGCCCATCACTGCGGGATCCACCCCCGCCGTGGCGAACGCGGCGATGCGCGCAACCGGCACAAGCCCGCGCTTCGCCGCTTCCGAAGCGCTCATCAGGACCAGCGCCGCCGCACCGTCATTGATCCCCGACGCGTTGCCGGCCGTCACGGTGCCGTCCTTGGTGAACGCCGGTCGCAGCCGGGCCATCGTCTCCAGGGTGGCGTCGTGACGGATATATTCATCATCCGCGACAACAACATCGCCCTTGCGCGTCTTCACCGTCACGGGCGCGATCTCATCATTGAACCGACCGGACTTCTGCGCGGCGCTCGCCTTCTGCTGCGAGCCCAGTGCGAACCGATCCTGCTCGTCTCGCGTGATCTGGTATTTCACCGCGACATTCTCAGCCGTGTTGCCCATATGATAGCCGTGGAACGCGTCCCACAACCCGTCCTTCAGCATCGTGTCGGTGAACTCGACCGCGCCCATTTTGGTGCCGTTACGCAGATGCGCGGCATGCCGCGACTGGCTCATGCTCTCCATCCCACCCGCGACAACAATCGTGCTCTCGCCCGTACGGATCTGCTGCGCGGCCAACGCCACTGCGCGAAGACCGGAGCCACACACCTGGTTAATGCCGAACGCAGTCTTGGCATCCGGTACCCCGGCACCGCGGGCAGCCTGGCGCGCGGGGTTCTGACCCTCGCCGGCGGCGAGCACCTGGCCCAGGATCACTTCGTCGACATCCTCGGCCGAAATGCCGGCGCGCGCGCAGGCTGCCTGAAGCGCGACGGTACCCAGCTCGTGTGCCGAGAGCGAAGCAAGCGCGCCGCTGAAGCTGCCGACCGGCGTGCGTGCGGCCGAGACGATGACCACGTGATCCATGTCCGTTGCTCCCATGCTGAGCCGACCACATAAATGGGCAACCTACCCCCGTACTCGCAACTGCGAAAGCAGCGGGGCAGGCTCGGCGCCATTGCGACGGCCGAAGTCTCGATCCGCGCGCGGCGTCGGGTCTGTGGGAATTGGTCCACCCTTCGGATTGCACAAGGAACCACGCCGTCCATCGGCATCCCGCGAAAGGCGGGGACCGAAAGCCCGCATTGACGCGATCCGGGACGGGACGGCTTGCGGCTTTTGCCTGGCCGACGATAGGCCCCGTTTTTCAGTGAGTTGCGGTTGGCCGTGCGTGGCCAGCGGCACTGTCGCAATCACACGACGGGCGGTCAGCCCCCGGTCACGCTCATGTGCCGCGCCACCGCCGGCTGATCGTGGCGACGGTCGATGACAAAATCGTGGCCTTTCGGCTTGCGGCTGATCGCCTCGCGGATCGCATCGTCCAGCTCCGCATCCGACGCTCCCGCCCGCATCACCGCACGCAGATCGGCGTCGTCGTCCTGGCCGAGACACATGAACAGGGTGCCAGTGCAGGTCAGACGCACGCGATTGCAGCTTTCACAGAAATTGTGAGTCATCGGCGTGATGAAGCCGATGCGGCGTCCCGTCTCCGCCACGTTGAAGTAGCGCGCCGGCCCGCCGGTGCGATAGTCGGTGTCTTCCAGCGTCCAGTGCTTGCGTAGCCGGCTACGCACGATGGACAACGGCAGGTATTGCTCGGTGCGGTCCTCGCTGATCTCCCCCATGGGCATGGTCTCGATCAGGCACAGATCGAAGCCGTGCTCACCGCACCAGGCAAGCATGGTGTCGAATTCGCCCTCGTTCACGCCCTTCATCGCCACGGCGTTGATCTTCACGGCGAGGCCGGCCGCCTTGGCAGCGAAGATGCCGTCCAGGGTTGGCTCGATCTTACCCCAGCGGGTGATGGCGGTAAATCGCGCCGGATCGAGCGTATCCAGAGACACATTCACACGGCGCACACCCGCGGCGACCAGCGCCTCGGCGTGTTTGGCGAGCTGCGTGCCATTGGTGGTGACGGTTAGCTCGTTCAGCCCGCCCGTGCCGATGCGGGTGCCGAGGCTGCGGAACAGGGATATGACGCCGCGGCGGACCAGCGGCTCGCCGCCCGTGAGACGAATTTTGGTTGTGCCCATGCGGATGAAGGCGGCGCAGATGCGGTCGAGTTCTTCCAGTGACAGCACGTCCTTTTTTGGCAGGAAGTGCATGTCTTCCGCCATGCAGTAGACGCAGCGCAGATCGCAACGGTCGGTGACCGAGACGCGCAGGTAGGTGATGGCACGGCCGAACGGGTCGATCATGGCAAACGGCGTACTCCTTCCGGCACAGACTTGCTCTATCGCGGGGCCACGTTCAAGACCTGGGGTGGCAGGCGGAGGCGAATGGCCGGCGGCATTGCCCGGCGTCGATGCACCAGCCGCGAGCCATTGCGAGGATCGATGCGGCCCAGCAATCCCAGTCATCACTGACACATGACCGGGATTGCCCGGTGGCGGCCTGCCTCGTACTCAGCGGGAAACGCCCTGTAAGAAGAATTTCGCGCACCCGGAGATCTCGCTCGCTCAGGTCTGTGAGTACCCAGAGCCCGGTGAATCCACGCCGCGTCCCGCAGCCTCGCTGATCCAGCCGAATTCCTTCAAAATCTGCTGGCTATAAGTCACGCGGCCGTTCACCTTCGGCCCCTCGCTCGCCAGCAACAGCGCCGCGCGGGCCATGAATGACGGGGCTTCGCCCTTCGGGTCGTCGATGCCCGTCACCAGCTTGTGGTGTACTGTACCTGGGGTCGGCACGACTTTCGACGGCGACACCGCACTGATGGAAATCCCGTCATACTGCGCCATTTCCTGCGCGAGGCCCTGGGTGAAGCGTTCCAGCGCCGCCTTGGTTGCGCCATACATCACCCCGCCGCGCACCACCTTGTCCGCGTAAGGACCGCGGCCGGGACCGATCGCCGCGCCGGAACTGATATTTACGATCGACCCGGAGCGGCGCGCGATCATGTCCTTCAATACTTCCTTGGACAGGAAGAACGGTCCGTGCACGTTGACCGCGAAGCAGCGCACCCAACGATTGGAAGGGTAGGTTTCGGTCGGCAGGTAGTAGTTCAGCGCGGCGTTGTTGATCAGGATGTCGATCGGGCCGTAAGCCGCGCGCGCCCCTTCCACCAGCGCGATGCAGTCAATCTCGCTCGAAACGTCGGCAGTGACGGGCTGAGCGTCACCGCCGGCATCGCGTATGCGTTGGACTGTGCGTATGAGCGAGCCTTCCAGCATGCGGTGATCGCCCTCGTTCAGCGTGCGCGCAGCGCAGACAACCTTGGCACCTTCGGATGCGAACAGTTCGGCGATGGCCTCGCCGATGCCACGACTGGCGCCGGTAACGATCGCGACTTTGCCGGTAAGCTTGCCCATGGCGATGTTCCCTCTTCTTTCCGGCGCATTGTCGGGCGAAGACGGCACGGCCGCAACCGTTCAACCCGGTTTGCCAACACGGCCTGCGTCGGATCCACATATCACGACCGCAGCGATGTCGCGCGCCTCAGCCGTGGCAGGCGGATGTCCCGCGCGGATTGCAATCTCTTGAAGCGCTGGGCCTGGTATGTCTGATGTGACCATCGTGCTGGCCCGGTCGCTGACCACTTGCCGCTCGTGTGCCGGTACGAGGCTGCGCGCCGTCAGGAACAGAGGCGGCCGATCCGTGCGGTGCGGTGCGGTCCATCCGCGTCTCGCGTGCTGCGTTCGTCTTGCTTAAACGCAAGCCAGGGTCAGCGTGCCTGCTGGATAGCCGACAGGATCCAATGTCCGCCCGCCGAAGCGCGCAGGAATGTCCAGAGCTCCGTTGCGGTGAGATGCTCCGTGAGGCTGCCGTCGATGATGCGACCGGCAGTATCGTAGGTGACGTCCACCATGGAGAACCGCATCGCGACCGTGGCATAATCGCGTTTGCCCTCTGACCAGGCCTGCGCCAGGTCACCTTGCAGCAAAGACACGTCGCGCACTTCGTTGCGCGCGCCGCGGCTCGCCAGGTCCGCCAGTTGCTCGGCGAAGTAGCTGGCCATTTCCGGCGTGGCCAGGGCACGCAGCGCGTTTAGGTCACGCGCACTCCACGCGGCCTGAATTGCGTAGAGGGTATCCTCAAATGCCCGGTAGTCATCTGGCTGAACTGCAAAGGACGCGGGCCGCCCGCCGGCGGCGCCCACTGGGGCGGGTCCCGAGTCCGGGCCGCGCCCCAACATGGCAGGGCCGCCAGCGAACACTGGGCTGCGACCGCGGACCATGCGGAGCAAAAAGCGCACCACCCAGACGAGCAACAGCATTTGCAGCAGCAGACCGACGAACCCGCCGAAGCCCAGGCCGCCACCCCAGAAACCGTGGCCGAACAACAGGCCGCCGATGCCGGCACCGAGCAAGCCGCCGAACAAGCCAGACATGAAGGGGGAATGCCGGCCGTAGCCCGTGCCGTAGCCGCTGTAGCCGTAGGAGGGGCTGCCGGGGGTCAGGCTGCGCTCGAATGCCTGCGCCGAACGGGGTGCGGTGCTGGTCGCCGGCGGCGCTGAATAGGTCATGCTACCGCGGCTGCCGAAGGAGCTGCCCATGCCGGCGCGGGCTTCGGCCAGCCCAGGGGCCACCAGCAGGCCCAGGGCAACGACCGCGGCGACCAAACGCAACCAGCGATACATGGCGTTTCGTTTTTCTGTGAGCATCGCCCCAATATGGGAGACCATCGCGTTATCGGACAGGGGGCGCGCGCCGGTTATTACGGGTCGCGTAACGAAGACGATTGACACGTCTGCGCCCCAGCCCATGGTTTCACCCGGAAAGGCGGAGGCCGCGCATGCTGCATCGACTTGAGGGGCGTACTGCCTGGACTGGCGCAGAACTGGCGGGTTCGGGCGACTGGATCCGCACTCTGGACGCGGCACAATGCCGCGAGATCGCCGACGCGGTTGGCGCGGTCACGCGCCGCGGTCTGCCCTTATTCAGTTTTGGGCGTGACGATTTTCCCTTGCCGCGAACCGCGCCGCTTTTGTCGGACATCTCCGAGGAGCTGGAGAACGGCCGCGGCGCCGTGCGTCTGCGAGGCCTGAACGTGACGCGCTTCACCCTCGACGAGTTGCGCCACACGTTCTGGGGCATCGGCTGCCATCTCGGTACCCCAGTGTTCCAGAATGCCAAGGCCGAGATCATGGGTGAGGTGCGCGACGAATCGCGCCTGGCAGTGCAGACCTATGAACCGGTGGAACCGGGAAAGGTCGCGTCGTCACGCTCGCGCACACGCGGGACCGGTCCGCTGCGATGGCATACCGACCGCTGCGACGTCATCGGCCTGCTCTGCGCACGCAATGGGCGGTCCGGCGGTATCAGCAAGCTGGCGAGCATTGTCACCGTCTATAACGAGATTGGCCATCGCCGTCCGGATCTGCTGGCGTTATTGTGCCAGGACTACTGGCGTTCGCGGCCGAAGGACGAGGATGGCGACGGCGTGGAACGCGCATTCGCGCTGCCGGTCTTTAGCTTACTGCACGGCAAGATGACATGCCAGTATTCACGGACCTACGTCGAGCAGGCGCAGGAATATCCGGAAGTCCCGCGGTTGAGCGCAGCGCAGAATGAGGCTCTGGATCTCTTGGCGACGGTCGCCGACGAGCAGTGCCTGTATTGCCCGTTCGAGGAGGGCGACATCCAGTTGCTCAATAATCACGTGGTGTTCCACGGCCGCACCGCTTACGAGGACGATGCCGAGACCGGCAAGGAACGGCTGCTGTTGCGTCTGTGGCTCGCGGTGCCGAATTCGCGTCGGCTGCCGACGGGGCATGAAATACTCTGGGGAACGGTTGAGCCGGGGGTGCCACGTGGTGGTGTGGTACAGCCGCGAACGGGCGTTCGCGTTGCCACGCGCGCGCGGGCGTAGTCTTTCGCGCGGCAGGAGCAGGACAATGGGACCGTCCGGCTCGGACCGTGCCTGAGCGACTTTTCAGCTGCAGCGTAGACCGCTCGACTTTTGTCCGGTGAGCAGGGTGAATGACCGTCGCGCGCGCTCTGGCGGCGGTCGCCGGTCGGCGCAGATGCACCACGCTCTCGCGGTCACCTACCACGCGGCGATGGGACGGCAGACCAGTCCAGGCGGTAGGGCCTGATCCAGACCTGTCTCGCCGAGCGGCGTATGCCCGCGGCGTGTACCGCGGCACTCTGCGAATGATCGGGCCGCGCGGCTGATGCGGCGTTGACCTGACCGCGCCCCCAGCGCGTTCCCCACGATTGACGCCCGGTGCGATCTATGTTGCTGAATTAGCGGTCCTGCGAACGGAGTGGCCGGCCATGATCAATCTGCACGACATCCGCTACGTGCGCGTTGGCACGCCGGACCTCGATAGCGCGATCCGCTTCACCACCGACATAATCGGCCTGCAGCTCGTCGCACGCGAAGGCAAGGCAGCGTATTTCCGCAGCGATCAGGTCGCAGTCCGCGGCGACACGCGTGACCACACATTGGTCTATTTCCAGGGCGACCCTGCCGACCAGGCGATCGGCTTCGACCTGCACAATCCAGATGATCTCGACGCCGTCGGTGCGGAGCTCGAACGCACCGGCCATCCGGTGCATTTCGGCACACGCGCCGAATGCGAGCAGCGCCGCGTCAAGGCATTCATCGCCTCACACGATCCGTCCGGCAACTGCATCGAGTTTGTCATTAAGCCGTACCATTCGGGCACACGCTTTTTTCCGGGCCGCGACGCCGGCGTGACGCATTTCAGCCATATCGGTCTCAACACCACCGACGCGCCGCGCGATGAGAAGTTCTGGACGCGGCTTTGCAACGCGCGCGTCTCCGATTGGATCGGCGACGCTGCATTGCTGCGCATCGCCACCGCACACCACTCGCTCGCCCTGTTCCCCGCGTCGCGACCTGGGATCCAACACATCAATCACCAGGTTGAGGACATCGATGATGTCATGAAGTCCTGGTACTTTCTCAAAGAAAAGGGCGTGAAAATACTGCTCGGCCCTGGGAGGCACCCGCTGTCTACCGCGGTGATGCTGTATTTCCGCGGCCCCGACGGGATGACGTACGAATACTCCTGTGGGGTGAAGCATATCATGCCTGAGGAGGAGGCGACCTACCGTCCTCGCCAGTTCCCGTTCGAACGCTATGCCGTGTGCATGTGGGGATCGACACCCGATCCGGACGTTTCCGCATTCCCCCAGACCGAGGCGACGACGATCACGCCGCTGCGGGCCGTGATTTACTGAGCGGCGGCTGTCATTGCTCGACACGTTGTTCGTCGTGCGCAGGCCGGCGATGTGAACCGATGCGAAGCGGTGTACGTGCGTTTCGCGCTACCGTCACCCGCCGCAGTACAGCAGCCTCTCGGGCACAGTGGAAGAAGATGAGGGCATGACCTGGTCGATCGTATGCCATGATCGAGCAACCGACGCCTTTGCCGTGGCGGTTGCCACAAAGGCATTCGCGGTCGGCGCCTCCTGTCCGTTCCTCCGCTCCGGCGTGGGTGCGGTTTCCACCCAATCCTTCACCAACCGCTATCTCGGCCCCGCAGTGCTGGACGCGATGGCGCGCGGACTGCCGCCGGACGCGGCGATCGAATCGGCGCTGGCCGGTGACGCGGGCGCGGGCCTCCGCCAGGTGCACGCGGTGGACCGACATGGCCGGACGGCGGTCTGGACCGGAGGCAATTGTGTCGCGTGGTGCGGCAGCGTCGCCGCGCCCGGCGTCAGTGTCGCCGGGAACATGTTGGCGGGCGAGCCGACCATCGCCGCCACGCTGGGGGCCTGGCAAGCGCGTTCCGACCTCCCCGTGCCCGAGCGTCTGATGCAGGCGATGGAAGCCGGCGAGGCGGCGGGCGGCGACCGCCGTGGGCGGCAATCCGCGGCAATGAAGCTGACCACGACCGAGGATTTCGCCGATCTCGACTTGCGCGTCGACGATCACGAGCAGCCGCTGGCGGAGCTGCGGCGGCTGCTTGAGATCTGGCGGCGCGAGCGGGCACCAGGGCTTCCGTCAGCGCCGCGCAAGGCCGATCCGGCCGGGTTTATCGATCTCGACGCGATCGAGGCATACTGGATGTCGCACGGTCTCGACCTGCGGTTTCGGCGGTAAGCAACTGAAAAATTTCCAAATCGCCACCGTCGGTCACAATCTTGCTTGCTCCCGGCGCGCCGTCCGTTCAATTCTGCATCTTGGCAAAGTAATCTGGGCCGCCCGCGGGGGGCTCGCAGCCAAGCCAACGGGGAGCAGGGAGACCAACCGATGATTACGCGTCGCGCCGCCGCGCAAATGCTGGCCGGGACCGCCATAACGGCGGCGCTCGGCGCCAACGCCTTCGCCGCCAATCAGGTCGTCACCGTAGGCCTGGACCTGTCACTGACCGGCGCCGACGCCGAGAGCGCGGATCGAGTCAAGGACGGCGTTGTCCTTGCACTTGATGCCGCCAACAAGGCCAACACCGTGCCGGGCTATGAGTTCCACCTGATGGTGCTGGACGACGGCACCGCGACCGCCGGCCAGTACGACCCAGGCCAGGCCGCGACCAACGCCCGCAAGATGGTGGCCGACAAGAGCGTCGTCGCGGCCATCGGCCCACAGATGAGCGGCGCCGGCAAGGCGATGGCGCCGATCCTCAGCGAGGGCGATCTGGCGACGATCACACCGAGCTCCACCAACCCCGACATCACAGACCCGAAGTTCGCCGAGCAGTTCCGGCCGGCCGGCAAGCCGATCTACTTCCGCACTGTCACCACCGACGCGTTTCAGGGACCAAACATGGCCAACTACATGGCCGAAGTCCTGCACGTGAAGAGCGTCTACATTCTGGACGACAGCGGTGCCTACGGCGTGGGCTTGGCCGACGCATTCGAGGCGCAGGCGAAGAAGAAGGGCATGCAGATCCTCGGCCGCGACCGGCTGGACCCGAAGGCGGCCGATTACACGGCCGTGCTGACCAAGATCAAGTCGTTGAACCCGCAGGCGCTCTATTACGGCGGGGTCAGCGAGGCGGGCGTCAAGCTGGCCAAGCAGGCGAACGACATCATTCCGCAGATCATAAAGGCGGGCGGCGACGGTGTCGTCGGCGCGTCCTTCCTGGCCGGCGCCGGATTCCCGTCCGCCGAGGGCTGGTACGGCACCGTCGCGTCACCGCACCTGACCTCAGATAAGAGTGCCGAGGAGTTCGTTCAAAAGTTCACACAACGCTTCAACGTGGCGCCGGAGGACTACTCCATCACCGCGTATGACGGGGCGTTGGTCATCATCGATGCGGTGAAGCGGGTTGCGGCGAGCGGCAAGCCGGTGACGCGCGCGGCGGTGCGCGATGCGATCCAGACCGCGAACACACCGACCATCCAGGGCACCGTCGCGTTCGACGCAAATGGCGACCTGACTAACCGTACGGTCAGCGTGTTCCAGATCCGGGAAGACAAGACGGCCAAGCTAGACGACTTCGCGAAGCAGTACCACTACCTCGCGGTGGCGCCGCAGTCGTGATCGAGGCGACGATGGCTCTGCGATCCCCGCCTCCCCATGCGGGAGGCGGACGGGGCGAGGCGAGTGTCTCGTCGATTTTGCGGGAGAGGTCCCCGACCCCTCCGCGTGACCCCGTCCCCGAAGGACAGGGGAAGCGCGCGGTCAGCGCACGTTCCTGCCGCTGCCGATGACGTTCACGTCCCTCCTCCTCCAGCAGATCATCAACGGCCTGAGCCTGGGTGCGATGTACGCCCTGCTCGCGCTCGGCTTCACGCTGGTTTACGGCATCCTGGAACTGATCAACTTCTCCCACTTCAACGTCTTCATGGTCGGCTCCTTCATCGCCCTCGGCGTGTTGGAAATGTTCGGCCTGACCGGCCAGGACGTGATCCTGACCGGGCTGCCTCTCGCCGGCGTCCTGCTGGTGGCTTTCGCCATCACCATGCTTGGTTCCGGCATCATCGGCGTCTTGATAGAGCGGCTGTGCCTGCGTCCCTTGCGCAACGTGAAGGGACCGGCGGCGATGATCACCACCATCGGCGTCTCGTACATTCTGTTCAATATCATCCTCCTGACCGAAGGCGCCGAAGCCCTCAACTACCCGAACCCGTTGCCCACCATCCGCTATCATTTCGACGGCGCGGTGCTGGATTTCCGCGTCGTGCTGATCTGGATCGTCTCGTTGGTGCTGATGGTCGGCCTGTGGTTGTTTGTGCAAAAAAGCCGGATCGGCAAAGCGATGCGCGCCACAGCGCAGGACGCAGAAGCCGCGCGCATGATGGGTGTCGAGGTCGATAAGGTCATCGTTACGGCCTTCTTCCTCGGCTCCGCGCTCGCCGGAGCGGGCGGTCTGATCTTTGGTCTCTACTACAACTTCACCAGCTTCCTGATCGGATTCACCGCCGGGCTGCGCGCATTCACCGCGGCAGTCCTGGGTGGCATCGGCAACGTACCCGGCGCGATGGTCGGCGGCGTGCTGATCGGCCTCATCGAGGCTCTGGGCAGCCAGTTCATCGCCACCGAATGGTCGGACGTGATCATCTTCTCCATCCTGGTACTGGTGCTGGTGTTCAAGCCAGCTGGCTTGTTCGGGCGCCTCGCCCCTAGCAAGTCCTGAGCACGCATGAGCACCACGGTGGGCACAGCCCTGTCGCGATCGATCTCCTGGATACCCGAAGCGCGACGCCGGCAAGTGGGCCTCGCGATCCTGATCGCGGGCGCTCTCTTGTTTCCTGTCCTGCACAACAACGACGCCGACATCGACAGCATGGCCAATGCCGCCGCCTACGCCGTGCTCGCGCTGGGATTGAACATCGTCGTCGGCTTCGCCGGGCTGCTCGACCTCGGCTACGCCGCGTTCTTCGCCATCGGCGCTTATACCTACGGCATCCTCACCTCATTCCAGGTGCAGCCTGATTGGAGCACGTTCTGGGAGCCGTTCCGCGTCGTCGGCCTGGTGTCGAAGATGGCGGCGGCGACCGGCTCGGGCAGCGTGGTGCATTTTACCCTGTCATTCTGGCTCGCGCTGCCATTTGCCGCGGTGTTCGCCGCGTTCTGGGGGGTGTTGTTCGGATTTCCCACGCTGCGCCTGAGAGGAGACTACCTGGCGATCGTCACGCTGGGCTTCGGCGAGATCGTGCCAATCGTGGTGCGCAACTGGGCGTCGCTGACCAACGGCGCCGCCGGTCTGAACGGCGTCGCCGCGCCGCGGTTATTCGGTTGGAGCTTCGGCGTCGATTCCACGCCGTACTATTACGTGGCGATGTGTCTCGTGGGGTTGCTCATTTTCATCTCCATCCGATTACGCGATTCACGCATCGGCCGTGCCTGGATGGCGATCCGTGAGGACGAGATCGCAGCCGCGGCGATGGGCGTCGACCGTACCAAATTCAAGCTGCTGGCGTTTGCCATCGGCGCTGCGTTCGGCGGCATGACCGGCGTATTTTACGTCGCCAAGCTACAGACCGCGACGCCAGAAATGTTCGGCTTTCCGGTCTCCGTCATGATCCTTGTGATGATCGTGTTCGGCGGCATCGGCAGCGTTTGGGGCGTTGTGCTAGGCGCGTTTGTCCTGCAACTGCTGCAATCGTGGTGGCTCGAGGATCTAACCCACTGGCTGAACGCATTCGGCCAACTGGTCGGCAATCGCTGGCTCGAGCGCGTCGATCTGGTGCCTTCAATCGAACTGATCTTCGGCTTGATCCTGGTCGGTATGATGTTGTTCCGACGGCAAGGACTGATCCCCGCGACACGCCCCCAGGCGGCCCTCAGCTTTGATCAGCAGCACGCGGAAGTGCGGCGCGGTGGTTTCGCCGATCTGAAACTGCAAGGCCTGGGCGGAGATGTGCGCACCGGCGCCGCGGCCCTTGAAATCCGCGACGTCACCGTGCGTTTCGGCGGCCTGACCGCGCTGAACCGCGTCGACGTCACCGTACCGAACGGCGGGGTGGTCGCGGTGATCGGACCGAACGGCTCCGGCAAGTCCACGCTGTTCAATGTCATCACCGGACTGGTGGAGGCGGCCAGCGGTTCGATCCGCTTCCATGGCGAAGAGATTATGCATCTGGCGCCACACCGGATCCTGGCAAAGGGCGTGGCGCGCACGTTCCAGAATTTGCGGCTGTTTCCCAACTTGACGGTGATGGAGAACGCGCTGATCGGCCAGCACGCGCGGCTCACCACGGGCGTGTTCGGGGCGATCATCCAGCCACCGGGCACGCGCATGGAAGAGAAGGCGGCGCGCGAATGGGCGATGGAGATCTTCTCCATCTTTGGCAATCGGCTGGCGCCGCGCACCGGACAGATGGTCAGTGGGCTCTCGTACGCCAATCGCCGCCGCATCGAGATCGCACGCGCGCTGGCGTCGCGACCGCGCATATTGCTGCTGGATGAGCCTACGGCCGGCATGAACCCAGCGGAGACACTGGAACTGGCCGAGCAAATCAAGAGCTTGAACGCGCTGGGGCTAACGGTGCTGTTGATCGAGCACAAGCTGGATGTGGTGACTACGCTGGCGGACACGGTTTACGTGCTGGACCATGGGGAAGTGATCGCGCACGGCACGCCCGCCGAAGTACGCCAGAACGACGAAGTACTGCGCGCTTATCTGGGCCGCAACGCGCAGGCTGCCGCCGCCGGGGTTGCGCATGTCGCGTAGAGCAGACCCCGTCTGCTCCCCGGCAGCGGCCGAGACGCGACATATCGAGGGTACCGGGCGTCGCGCACGGGTGTTCCGCGGATCGCGCGCGTCGGTCGGCGCACCCTTCGCACCAACTGTTCCCGCGTCCTGAGCGAGCCAAGCAGTGCTTTTGGAATTCCGTCATATCGACACGCACTACGGTGACCTTCACGTCCTGAAGGACGTGAATTACGAAATCAACGAAGGCGAAATCATTGCCCTGCTCGGCGGTAATGCCTGCGGCAAATCCACCACCATGAAGACCATCATGGGCGTGGTTCGCCCTACGCGCGGACAGGTGATCTACGACGGCCAGCCGATTGAGCGCCTGCCGACCGCCGAACGCGTCCGCCGCGGCATTGCCCCGGTGCTGGAGGCCCGTCGCCTGTTCCCCCGCATGACGGTGTTCGAGAACCTGGAAATGGGCGCCTACCTGCGCAAGCGCGGCCCTGAATTCGACCAGGACCTGGACCGCGTCTACACTTTGTTCCCGCGCGTAAAGGAACGGCGCAATCAGATTGCAGGCACGTTGTCGGGCGGTGAGCAACAGATGGTGGCGATGGGGCGCGCACTGATGGCGCGGCCGCGGCTGCTATGCATGGATGAGCCGTCGATGGGGCTGTCGCCGCTGTATGTCGAGCAAACGTTCGATATCGTCCAGGAGATCAACAGACAGGGCACGACAATCTTCATGGTCGAGCAGAATGCCAACATGGCGCTATCCATTGCGAACCGGGCATACGTGCTGCAGACCGGACAGGTGGTACTGTCGGGAACCGCGTCGGAGCTGCGACAGAACCCGCTGATCCGCGAGGCATATCTGGGCGAGATGCAGGTGGCGCAGCCGATCGTATAGCGGCTTGTCGTCATCGCGGGGCTGGCGGTGATGCCGGCGCAACGGCTAGCATGATCTCGTCTCGCGCGTCGCTCGCGGCGGGCGAGACGCCGACTCCACCGCGCACCGCCCCGGAGGACTTCCCCATGCTGCCCGCAACGGACACCGATGTCATCGTCATCGGCGCCGGCGTGGCAGGCCTCGGCGCCGCGCGTGCGCTGCGTGAGCGCCACATTCCCTGCGTTGTGCTGGAAGCCACCAGTCGAATCGGCGGACGCGCCTGGACCGCGTATCCGCCACAACTTGGCGGTATGTGGTTCGAGATGGGCGCGATATGGCTGCACTGGGCCGAGCGCAATCCGCTGGTCCCCATCGCCCGAGCCGCCGGTGAGACCCTCCTGCGTGCCGACGAACTCCGCCAAAAGCGCACATTCGTAGGCATGCGCGAAGCGACCCTGTCCGAATACGCCGACTATGACGATGCGTGGGACCGCTACGAGGCGATCGCCGACGAAATCCTCGCAGCGACGCCCGATGCGCCGCTCGCCGCGGTGGCCGATCGCCGCAGCGACGACCCCTGGGCGCTGACCGTCGAGGCGTTCGAAGGTCCGGTCATCTGTGTCGCCGAGGCCGAGAAATTCAGTCTGCGCGACTGGCGGACCAACGTTTTGGGCGGTAGCAACCTGGTGCCCGATGGCGGCATCGGCGCATTTGTCGAACGTCGCCTCGGTGCCGGGCTGGACATCCGCCTCGACACGCCGGCCACGCGCATCATGTGGAATGGGCCGGGTGGCCGGGTCTCGGTTGAGACGCCGCGCGGCGTGCTTTCCGCTCGTCACTGCATCGTCACGGTATCGACCGGCGTGCTTGCATCCGGTGCGCTGCGCTTTGACCCGATGCTGCCGGTGGCGACACAGGACGCAATCGCCGGTCTGCCGATGGGCCTGGCGATGAAGGTGGTGTTGCGTGCGTCAGGCACTGACCGGCTGGACCTGCCGTTGCATTGCTCCGTGGACCGACAGATCACGCACCGTGGCGAGCGGCTAATGCCGTTCCAATGCTGGCCGTTTGGCCGCGACTACGTGCAGGGCTGGATCGGCGCCGACACTGCGTGGGCGCTGGCGCGCGATGGCGAGGCGGCGGCAGTGGAATTTACGCTGACGCAGTTGCGCTCGATCTTCGGCGGCCGGGTCGACCGGCTGTTTGCCGGCGGCACGCGACTGGTAACGCGGTGGGACGCAGACCCGTGGACGCGCGGCGCCTATTCATGGGTACCGGTGGGGCAGGCGGACGCGCGGCGCCGGCTGGCCGAGCCGCCGACAGACGGGCATTTGCTCTTCGCCGGTGAGGCCTGCCATGACGGGTTTGCGGGGACCCTATCGGGGGCATGGATCAGCGGACTGGATGCGGCAGCACGGTGCATCGGTGGCTGAGCGGACAGTTGGTCATCGCAGGTCACGACCACTATCCTCCACGGCCTTGAATGAAGTCTGACCCCGCGACGTAAGCGCTGCGCGCAAAACAGGTGCCCCGGTTCAGCAACCTTCTCGGACAACGCGATGGCACGGCTTGACGAGAGTCGGTTTCCCGTGCGTCCGCGAATATCATGATCGGGATTGATGGCACGATCCGGGGTTGGGAACGGAACCGGTGTCCACAAGCTCGTGGCAGTGTCCGACGAGATAGCGTGCACCGGCTGGGCCTCTCGATCCGCGCTGTGACGTCGAGCCAGCGGGTTCTGCGCGCGTGTGGCCGAACGTTACTTCCCGGCCATCAATGTCGGCGGATCGACGAAAGCCGCTGCTCTCTCCAGCGCAGCGCCAACGGCAAACACCGTCTCTTCATCGAAAGGCTTGCCGATCGCCTGCAATCCCAGCGGCAGCCCGTTCGCATCCAGCCCCGCGGGTACCGAGATGGCCGGAACGCCGGCCAGATCGGCCGGGCCGGTGAAGACGTCGTTCAAGTACATCTGCACCGGATCGTCCATCTTGTCGCCCTGTGCAAACGCGGCGGAAGGTGCGGTCGGCGCCAGCAGCGCATCAACCTGCGCAAAAGCTTCGGTGAAGTCACGCAGGATCAGTGCCCGCACTTTCTGCGCCCTTAGATAGTACGCATCGTAATAGCCGGCCGACAGCACATACGTCCCGATCAGCACGCGGCGCTGCACTTCCCGGCCGAACCCGGCGGCGCGCGTCCGTTCGTAAAGGTCGCGCAGGTCTTCGCCATCAGCACGTAGGCCAAAGCGCACGCCATCATAGCGTGCCAGATTCGACGAAGCCTCGGCCGGCGCGATGATGTAATAGGCTGGCAGCGCGTATTTCGTGTGCG
The DNA here is from genome assembly GCA_030037665.1 of Acetobacteraceae bacterium. Classification (GTDB taxonomy): domain Bacteria; phylum Pseudomonadota; class Alphaproteobacteria; order Acetobacterales; family Acetobacteraceae; genus JASHVB01. Next base: position 4,941 of record JASHQG010000184.1, on the reverse strand, counting down.
GCAGCGACACGTCCACGATTTCGGCGCCGGCGTCGCGCAGCCAGGTCAGGCCACGCTGCCACAGCGCCTCGATCTCGCTCTGCATGCCGTCGATCCGGTACTCACGCGGCACGCCGATACGCAAGCCGCGAATGTCGCGTGTGCACGCGGCTTCGTAGTCCGCCACCGGGATGTCCGCGCTGGTGGAATCCCTCGGATCGTGACCTGCCATTGAGCGCAGCAGGATCGCCGCGTCCTGAACCGTGCGTGCAAACGGGCCGGGATGGTCCAGGGACGACGCAAACGCCACAACTCCCCAGCGCGAGCATCGTCCGTAGCTCGGCTTCATCCCGACGATCCCGCAGAACGACGCGGGCTGGCGGATCGAGCCGCCCGTGTCGGTCCCGGTACCGCCCAATGCCAGCCGGGCCGCAACCGCGGCCGCCGAACCACCGGATGAACCACCCGGCACCAGCACCGCGTCCTCGTCCTGCCGGCGTTTCCACGGGTTCTCCACAGGTCCGTAGGCTGAGGTCATGTTGGACGAGCCCATGGCGAACTCATCCATATTGGTCTTGCCCAGGAACACAGCGCCGTCGCGCAAGAGATTGGCGGTGACAGTGCTTTCGTATGGCGGCACGAATGGACGGAGGATATTGCTGCCCGCGGTGGTGCGCACGCCGTCAGTACAGAAGAGATCCTTGATGGCGAGCGGTATCCCGAGCAACGGGCGTCTGTCACCGGCGGCCAGCGCGGCGTCTGCGGCGCGTGCCTGATCGACTGCCTTGGCATGGCTGACAGTGATGTAGGCGTTCAATCGCGGATTCAGTGCCTCGATCGCACGCAGATGGGCGACCGTAAGCTCTTCAGCAGAGAAATGGCACGCGCGCAGCCCCTCTCGGGCGGCGGCGATCGTGAGATCGGTCAGGCTCATTCGACGACCTTCGGCACCGCGTAGAAATCGCCGGCGCGGTCGGGGGCGTTGGACAGGATCTTGTCGGGATACCCGCCGTCGGTAACGATGTCCTCACGCATTTTCAGCGCCATGTTGGCGGCGCCGGTCAGCGGCTCGATGCCGTCGACATTCACTTCGTTGAGTTGCTGTATCCAACCGAGAATGCCGTTAAGCTCTGCCTGCAGGCGGGGAATGTCGGCTTCCTCCACGTGAATGCGAGCGAGCGTGGCGATGCGGCGGACAGTCGCGGGATCGAGCGACATGGGCAGAACGGACCTTGTGCGGGGGTGCTGCGTCAGACCTTACCGATGGGGCGAGACCGGTTCAACCGGCCAACGGACACACCTCTCCCGACGCGCAGGAGAGGTGTAGGCTCGGCAGACCATGCCAGTTCTTTCGATACAGGAGCTGCGCGCCCGGCTCGGGCGTGGCCAGCGGCTGATCGGGATCGATCCGGGCAGCCGCGCAATTGGCCTCGCGTTGTCGGACGTGGGCGTCACGCTCGCCAGTCCCTACGGCTCCCTGAGGCGCGGCAAGCTGCGCGACAATGCGGCCGAGATCATCGGGATCGCACGGCGGGAGAATGCTGGCGGGCTGGTCGTCGGCCTCCCGCTGTTGATGGACGGCAGCGTCGGGCCTGTGGCACAGGCCGCGCGTGACTGGGCGCTGGCACTGTCAGAAGCGACAGGGCTACCGGTGGCGCTGTGGGATGAGAGACTGTCCACGGCACAAGCGAACCGGTTCCTTATCGACGAGGCTGACCTGAGCCGGCGCAAACGGGCGGCCGCAGTGGATCGGATGGCCGCCGCTCTGGTGCTGCAAAGCGCAATCGACGCGTCTCGTTAAATTGATGTAATCACCAATACCAGCCGCGTCGTCCGCTGTCCGGTTTGGGTCAAGACCGTCCGAGCCGTTCTGGGTGGAAAGCTGCCGTACCTCGGGCGTGGTCCTTTGGCTCCGACTGATCTAAGCCGACCCGCTGCGACGACGATCTCGGCAAGTTGGCGACAATGCTTTCGCAGTGCCAGAGTGGAAGGAAGGTGACGTCATGACGGGGACGGCGCCAATGACATTCCGGCCCTCGATTGTCATTCTTGTCATCCTTCTTCTCCGGCTGCCGACCGGCGTTTCCGCGGAGGAGCATTTCCCAGGCGCCACTTGGGAGCATCTCCCCGCAGGCAGCGGCGGCTGGTCCGCTCCCGCGCTTGCCAGGGCCGACGCTTGGTCCAAGCTGATCGGCTCGACCGCGGTGATGATCGTTCAGCATGGCCTCGTGGTAGCGGAGTGGGGCGATACCGCGGCAAGAACGCCCCTCGCCTCGGTGCGCAAGAGCCTATTGAGCGCGTTGATCGGCATCGCCGCGCCACATTATCCGAACATGATCGACACGAAGCTCGGCGATTTGGGCGTCGAGGACAACGCGCCATCGCTGAGCGCCGAGGAGAAGACGGCGACGGTCCGCGACCTGCTTGAGGCACGGTCGGGCGTGTACCATCCCGCTCTCTGTGAGACGACCGGGGCGGCCGAACTGCGACCGGCGCGCTTCAGTCACGCGCCGGGGACATTCTGGTATTACAACAACTGGGATTTCAATGCACTTGGCGCAATCTACGAGCATACCATCGGCGCCTCGATCTTCGACGCGTTCAACCGAGAGATCGCGCGGCCAATCGGCATGCAAGATTACCGTCGGTCGGACGGGGAATACAAAACCGGAGCGGCCTCGGTGTATCCCTGCTACATGTTTCATATGAGCGCGCGCGACCTCGCCCGCTTTGCCCTGCTCTACCTCAACAATGGCAGGTGGGGTGATCGTCAGATTGTGCCGGCGCAGTGGGTCAAGGACAGCACGCGACCCCATTCGCAGACGGGGTCCTGGTTCGGCTCCGGTTACGGGTACCTGTGGTGGACCGGCCCTGTCGATAACAACGTGTTGCCAATCGTGACTTTGCCGCCTGGCACGTTTTTCGCGGTAGGCTACGGCGGCCAGTTCGCCTTCGTCATGCCCGCCGACGACCTGATCGTTGTCAGCCTTGATGCGCACTATCCAGAACCCGGTCCGGATTTCAGGGAGATCGGTCGGCTGCTGTGGCTCGTGCTCGCCGCCGGCGGGTTTCACGACATCGGCCTCGACGCGTCGATCGAGGCCGCCCGCGGCAAACCCGAAGACGGCGCCACGCTGTCCGGCCTGCTCTCGGGCAAAACGCTGGTCTATGGTGACGCCGCTGCCGGCGGTCCGTATCGGGTTCGGCTCGGTCGCGACGGGGCCATGGCGCTGTTCAAAGCCGAAAGCACGGTTGCCTACGACACCGGTACCTGGAACGTTACTGACAATAAATACTGTCGCGACTGGCAAAAAATCAGCCCGCACCACGCCTGCTTCGCAGTGACTCAGGACGGAACGGTCGTCCAATTTTTCGATCACAACGGACTGATGGTCATCGATGCCCGTCTGACAGAGTGAGACGCGCTCCACAAAACGGCCGGTAACGGGGATGCAAACTCTTACTCACGATGGCGTCAACGAAGGTCGGCCCGCGACTTTCTCGGACACGTGCATAAGTCAAGACTTTCGCGCCGGGTCGCTGCGGCAGCAAAATCAGTGAATGAAGCGCTGCATAACTCCCTTGCGAATGGGTGCTCAGGGTCGAGACCGGACCGGCGGCTCGGGGTGGAAAGCTGACCTTCGGACAGAGAGTGAGTTAATTCGATCTCGGGCATTTATTGTCAGCGACGGCAGTGGTATCGGAGTGCACCCACGAGAGGTGCACGATAATGACGATCGCACCCAGGCTTGCCAGGCAGTTTGGCCGCAAGGCCTTCGGAGGCAACCCTGCCAGCTATCACAGCGCGCGGCCTGAGTATCCAGAATGGGTGTACACCACGCTTGCCTCAGTATGCGGCTTGCGCCGCAACACTGCGGTCTTTGAGATCGGCGCCGGCACCGGCACGGCAACCCATCGGTTGCTCGGGCTCGGTGCCGACCCGCTAACGGCCATAGAGCCGGACCGGCGCCTCGCGGACTACCTGCGCATGAACAATCCGGACAAGGCGCTGCACGTGGTCGTCGCCCCGTTCGAGGATGTGTCGCTCGAAGAGGCGAGCTTCGACCTGGGTGTGAGTGCGACTGCATTTCATTGGCTCGATGAGGTCCCGGCTCTCGCGAAGATCGCCGGACTGCTTCGTCCCGGTGGCTGGTGGGCTGCCGTTTGGAACGTGTTCGGCGATGACACGCAATCCGATCCGTTTCACGAAGCGACGAAGGACCTGCTAGGGGCCCCCAACAACCCTTCAGCCGGGGAGAAGGGAATCCCCTTCGCATTGGATTCCGTGGCTCGTTTGACTGCCTTGAAGCACACAGGAGCTTTCGATGTCGCGGAGAGCAGAATAGCCAGATGGTCGCTGGTTCTCGACGCGGACCAAACCGTAGCCCTCTATGCAACTTACTCGAACGTGACTGCCCGTTGCGACTGCGCGGCCGTCCTAGCCGAAATCGAGCGCATTGCTCGCGATGTCTTCATGGATCGCGTTGTTCGGAACATGACGACCAGCCTCTACCTCGCTCGGCGGCTAGGCTGAAGGATGCTACTTCGGTCCCACTGGACTGGCGGCCTCGCGTGGGTCCGGCTCAGGTCCGCTTTGGGTGCAGAACGGACGGTCCGGTGTCGGATTATGACGACATGAAGCAGACGTAGGGCCGCGGCACGCTCCGACGCTTCGCGGAAGGTCACTGGAGTGTAACCGCCGTTAGCTGCGAACGACCCACTTGTCAGCAGTTGCTGACGACGCGCGCTTTGGGTCGATTCCGGCGCTAGTCCGCCACGCCTCGATATGAGCGTCTGGGCGCCCATGGTGTCCGGATCAATGTTGGCGGGCAACCACGACGAGACCGGTGCTCCAGGCGCGGCTGGCCATGCGGAAGCCGGGCCGTGACGCGGCATCGGCGAGCAGTCGCGGAAGGCGGTTCGCCGCACCAGGCCGCGCCTGGGCCCAGTTCCCGGAGGGGG
>JASHQG010000183.1 GCA_030037665.1 Acetobacteraceae bacterium | reverse complement strand
AGTACGCGACGTGGAACACGAGGTTGTCCCAGTTCGGCACCAGGTACCAGCGCCACAACAGGATGCGGTCCAGCGCGCGCGCCGCTGCCTCGAGCGACGCGCGGTCGGACGCGGCGATGACCTTCTCGATCAGCGCATCGACCGCTGGATCGCAGATGCCGGGAACGTTGGAGCTGCCTCGTGTTTTGGCGGCGGCGCATGACCAGTAGTCGCGCAGCTCCTGGCCTGGCACGTCGCCCTGGGGATAGATCACGAACGTCATGTCAAAATCGAAGTCGTCCATTAGGTGCTGGTACTGCGCCGGATCCACGGTGCGCACCTGGGCGTCGATGCCAAGCTTCGCGATGTTGCGTGAGTAGGGAAGCATGATGCGTTCGAGCGAGGGATCATCCACCAGGATAGTGAACGCCATCTGCTGGCCATTCTTGTCGACCAGTATCCGCCGTTTCACTGTCCATCCCGCCTGCTCGAGCAGACCGAGCGCGGTCTTCAACTGCGGCAGGTTGTTGCCGCTGCCATCGGTCACCGGCAGGGTGAATGGCTGTGTGAACAATGCGGCCGGCAGCTCGGAACGGTAGGGCTGCAGCAATTCGAGCTCCGCGCCCTGCGGTATCCCGGATGACGCAAGGTCGCTGTCGCTGAAATAACTCGTGGTGCGGGTGTAGGCGCCATAGAACAGGTTCTTGTTGGTCCACTCGAAGTCGAAGGCCCAGCCCATCGCCTGACGGACCCGCGGATCCTGGAATACCGGGCGGCGGGTGTTCATCGCCAATCCCTGCATGCCGGTGGGCAGGTGGTGGCGGAAGTTCCCCTTGATTACCAGCCCTTTCTTTACCGCGGGAAAGTCATAGGCGGTGGCCCAGTTCTTCGCGATATTTTCGCTGCGCACATCGATCGAACCGGCCTTGAACGCCTCCATCGCCACGGTCGAGTCGCGGTAGTATTCGACGCGCACACGCTCGAAGTTGTTGGTACCGATGCCGGTGGGCATGTTCTGCGCCCACCAGTGCGGATCACGCTCGTAGGTTACGCCACGGCCGAGCTCGAAGCCGGTGATGCGATAGGGGCCGGAGCCAATCGGTGCGTCGGACAGCGGCTTGCTGAAGTCGCGGCCTTTGAACCAGTGCGACGGCAACACCGGCAGTCCGCCAAGGACGAGCGGAAGCTGGCGGTTGGAATTGCTGACGAAATGGAAGACGACGCGGTTGGGTGCCTCTACCGTCACGTCCGTTACGTCGGCGAACTGAAGGCGGAAGCTGGGGCGGCCCTGCTTCAGCAGCGTCTGGTAGGTCCACGCCACATCATGGGCCGTGACCGGCGTGCCATCGGAGAATTTGGCTTCCGGCCGCAGCTCGAACGCGACCCACACGCGATCGGTCGGCAGTTCGATGACGCCGGCGAGGTGGCCGTAGCCGACGCTGCCTTCATCGGCGGACGAGGTGAGCAGGCTCTCCCAGACGTGGCCGACGGAGGACCCCGACCCGGCGCCGCCCGGCAGAATGATCCACGGGCTGACGAGGCTGCCTTCGGCTGTGCCGCGCAGGATGAAGGGGTTGAAGCTGTCGAAAGTGCCGATGGCCCCGAGCGTCACCTCGCCGCCTTTCGGGGCGGTCGGGTTCACATAGGGAAAGTGAGGAAAGTCTGGCGGGAGCCTGGGTTTGCCGAGCACGGCGATGGCGTTGCTGCGCGTCGTGGCGGCGGCACGGCCGGAGCGGCTGGCGAAAGGCAGCAGGAGCGCTGTGAGCGCCGTGCGCCGCGTGACAGCCGCTCGCCTGCCGTGCGCCGGGTCGGCCTGCGACGCGCCGCAACGCGCGGCAATCGGCGACGAGGGTGCGGCCCCAAGCGTGCCCGGCCAGCCACTCGATGTTCTCTCGTGCGCCACTGCTGATCCTTTCGTGCCCGCGGATTGCCGACCCCCGCGCTACGCGCCGGCCTCCCCGGCGGGAAGCCGCGGCGCGTCAAGTGCGCGCACCGCCTCGTCCAAGAGTGCGGCATCGCCGACCGCCAGGACCGTTCCATCGCCATCCGGCCGCAGGTTCCGGCCCGACCAATCCGCCATCCGCCCGCCGGCACCCTCGACAACCGGCACCAAGGCCGCCCAGTCCCACACCTTCATCGTGCGCTCAGCGATGATATCGATCTGCCCGAGCGCCAGCAGTCCGTACGCGTAGCAGTCGCCGCCCCAGTAGTTCCGCCGTACCGCGCCGGCGAGCCTCTCCCACTCGGGCATCGCATCACGCATCATCTCGGGGCTGGTGCACGACAGTTCCGCCCGCGCCAGCGTCGGGCACGGCCGGCAGCCGACGCGTCCACCGAGCATTCCGCGGTACGACGTCCGCTCGCCGAGGGCACCCACCCAGCGCTCACGCGTCACCGGCTGGTCGATGACGCCGACGATCGGCTGATCGCCGTCCAACAGCGCCACCAGAACGCCGAACGTCGGGCGGCCGGTGATGAACGCGCGTGTGCCGTCAATAGGGTCGAGCACCCAGCGGAATCGGGCCTCGGCGCGGTCGATCCCGAACTCCTCACCCTGGACGCCGTGATCCGGAAAGCGCTCGGTCAACACCGCCCGCATCGCCTGCTCCGCGCTGCGGTCGGCGATGGTGACGGGCGAACGGTCCGACTTCACGTCGGCGGCGATGCCGGCACGGAAGAACGGGCGCACGACGGCACTCGCGACATCCGCGGCTGCCTCGGCCGCGGCGACGAACTGGGAGAGCTCGTCCGAAGCGGACGTGGCACGGCCTATTGTTTCGGCGCCGCGCCAGGGGCTGCCG
>JASHQG010000182.1 GCA_030037665.1 Acetobacteraceae bacterium | reverse complement strand
GATCGATCGGCACATGACCGCGCAGGCGCTCGGTTTCGACCGGCCAACGGCAAACTCGCTGGACGCGGTATCGGACCGGGACTTCGCGCTGGAGTTCCTCGCCGCAGCGGCGATCTCGGCGATGCATCTGTCGCGATTGGCCGAGGAAATCATCGTCTGGAGCAGCGCACCGTTCCGCTTCATTCGCCTCTCGGACGCATACACCACCGGCAGTTCCATCATGCCACAGAAGCGCAATCCGGATGCGGCAGAACTCGTGCGCGCGAAAACCGGACGGATGACGGGCGCGCTGGTCGGCCTCCTTACTGTGATGAAGGGGCTGCCGCTGGCCTATGCGAAGGACATGCAGGAAGACAAGGAGCCGGTGTTCGATGCGGCCGAGGCCTGGGCACTGGCGCTGGCGGCAATGGCGGGCATGGTGCGCGACATGGTGCCGGACGCCGAGCGAATGCGGTCTTTCGCCAGTGCGGGCTTTGCCACCGCCACCGACCTTGCGGACTGGCTGGTACGCGTGCTGCGGCTGCCGTTCCGTGATGCACACCATGTGACGGGGTGCCTTGTCGCCATGGCAGAGGCGAAGGGCGTGGACCTGTCGGGTTTAAGTCTGGCCGCGATGCAGCGCGTGGAGCCGCGCATCACCGATGCCGTGTTCTCAGTGCTGACGGTCGATGCATCGATTGCCTCGCGCACGAGCTTCGGCGGTACGGCACCCGCCAACGTGGCGCGCGCGGCGAAGCGGTGGCTCGAGGTGTTGGCGTGAGGCTGCTGGTCATCGCCATGCTCGCCGGGCTGCTGGCACTCGGAGGGTGTGGCGTGAAGGGCTCGCCGTCACCCCCGGGTCCGCCGAACAAGATCACCTGGCCGCGGGTCTATCCGAGGCATTAACCGATCGGACAACGGCAGGCCGGGTTGGCCTCGCGAAATTGGCAACTTCGAGCGCGCTTGCCTTTTCGCGAGTCGCCGCGTCACTGCTCGCCGAGTTTGATCATTCACGACAGTCGTGCGGTGGCGAACGGACGCCAGCGAAACGGCGCCGACCCGGTGGGCTCAGACGCGAGTTGCCTTTTTCGGGGTAGAGCGAGAGGAGTGCCGCCACGGCCGACTTCGCACGCCCCGCAATTTGGTCCGGCTGGAGCGGTTCGACGAGCCGCAATAGGAGCGATATCTGAAGATCGCCCCACAGCAGGGCAAAGAACCGCCCCGCCATCGCGTCGGGCTTGGCGCCAGCGATCAAACCGCTCGCAGCAGCCCGGGCGAGAAAATCGACGAGCGAGGCAAAGATCGGGCCACGTCCATCCTCGTGCAGGCGTCGCGCGAGACCGGGCGCACGTTCAGCCTCGGCAATGGCAAGCCGAAACAGCGCTATCACCGCCGGGCTTGACGCTTCGGTCAGAAAGCTGACCCCAAACAGCGTCAGCACCCGCGTCAGGCCGGCGCGGTCACCTACCGCGGGAAACGTCAACGGCTCACACATCCGCCCGGCTCGGCTTGCGATCATTGCGGCGAGGATGCCGTCCTTGCTGTTGAAGAGCGCGTAGAGTTCTCGCTTCGAAACCCGGGCGCGGCGAGCGATCTCGCGGGTGCTGGCGCCCCCATAGCCATGCTCCATCAGGACGTGGAAGGTCGCGTCGATGATCCGCGAGCGGGCGTCTCGCTGCTCGGCCGACTGGTTCTGCGCAGAGGAATCTACATCACTCATCGTCGGAAATGCTTGACCTGGTACCATCTGGTACCATACACCCTGGTACCAACGGGTACCATACAGTCGAAGAGGGTGTGATGAAAGACATCGACCGGCTTCTCGACCCGAACACGACCGGGTTTCATCGAGCCTGGTTCCCCGTGGCGTTGGCGCGCGACGTTACTGCCGAACAACCACTCGGCATCGATCTGCTCGGTACGCGCGTGGTGGCATACCGCGATCCTTCCGGCTCAGCGGTCGTGCAGACCGCCTGGTGTCCGCATCTCGGCGCCGACTTGTCGCGTGGCGAGATCATCGAAGGGCAGATCCGTTGCCCGTACCATCACTGGCGGTTCGATCAAAGTGGCGCGTGCGCTCACATCCCGACCGGCGACAAGATTCCACCAGGTGCCCGTGTTTTCACATTTCCGAGCGCTGAGGCCTGGGGACTCGTTTGGGCATTCAACGGAGACGCACCGCTATTTCACGTGCCCACGATTCCCGGTGTCACCGAGCAGGACCTGACAATCGAAGTGCGGAAGCGCGGCACCCGACCCCTACCGCCCTGGGTCGGTACCAGCAACGGCATCGATTTCCAACACTTGCGCGCTTTGCATGGTCTCTCAGCGAGCACACCCAAAACAGTCAGCGTCAGCGACTATGCGATTGAGTACCGCATCGAGACTGACCGCTATCTTCAGCACGGACGCATTACCGGTACCAACGTTTTCGCCCAACATCTGCGCCGTGAGGGCCTCGACACCTACATGCTGTTCGCGGGAGCGCCCATTGGCCGCCTGTCCTCGCGGGGCTTTTGTGTGGTCGGTGTGCAGAAAGTTGCTGACAAGGCCGCCGATCGACATCTGGCAGCTGCGCGACTTGACGGTGTGTGCGGCTTCGTCGAGCGACTACTGGCCGAAGACGACCCGGTGCTGAATACAATGCGCTTCAGGGTCGGAGCTCTTGTGCGCTCGGACCGCCACCTCGCTCGCTATTTCAAATATGTCGCCACATTCCCAAGCGGCGAGGTGCCGGCATAGCGAACAGCATTGCCGGTTCCGCGTGCGCATATGCTGCGGGCTTTCCGGGTATACGCCCGCATCGATCAACGAACCGCAATCATCGGCGGATTGGATCGCAATACACGCGCGCGGGTCGCACCCGCCACGGTCGCCCATGTGCGCGCCGCGCTCGATCGGTCGGGCGCCGACTTTGCCACCACCCCCGACCTTGCGGACGTGCTGGTCCGTGCGCTGCGACTGCCGTCCCGTCGTGCACACCATGTGACGGCCGGCTCGTCGCCATGGCAGAGGCGAAGGGCGCAGACTTGTCGGGTTTGAGGCTGGCCAAGATGCAGCGGGTGGAGCCGTGCATCACCAATACGGTGGTCTCGGTGCGGGCGGTCGATGCTTCGATCGCCTCGCGCACGAACTTCGATGCTGCGGCCACTGCCAACGTGGCGCGTGCGGCAAAAAAGCCCGCCCTTTACCCCCCGATCCCCCGCAGCAAGAGTACCTGGCCGCGGGTCTGTCCGATGCATTCAGCGATCATCGGGGGGCAGTTCCTGCCCATCCCCGCGGCCCTAGACATCCACTTCCTCGACCGTCTTCGCCCGTTCCTGGATGAACGCGAATCGCAGCTCCGGGCGCCGGCCCATCAGGCTCTCGACCAGATCCGACGTCGCTGCGCGTTCCTCTGGCAGCGCTACGACTTTCAGCAACGTACGCCGAGCCGGATCCATTGTGGTTTCCTTCAACTGCGCCGGCGGCATTTCGCCGAGGCCTTTGAAGCGACTCACCTCGACCTTCGATCCCGCCTTGAACTCCGACTTCTCCTTGCGCTCGCGGTCGGCGTCGTCCATCGCATAGACCGACTTCGCACCCTGCGTCAGACGATAGAGAGGCGGCTGCGCCAGGTAGATATGACCGTGGCGCACCAGTTCCGGCAGCTCGCGGTAGAAGAACGTCATCAGCAGCGAAGCAATGTGGGCGCCGTCCACGTCGGCGTCAGTCATGATGATCACCCGGCCGTAGCGCAGTTTGGACCGGTCAAAGCGGTCGCCGACGCCGCAGCCCAGCGCCTCGATCAGGTCCTTCAGCTCCTGGTTGGCGCGCAGCCTGTCCACCGAAGCGCTGGCAACATTCAGGATTTTCCCGCGTAGCGGCAGGATCGCCTGCGTCTCGCGGTTGCGCGCCTGCTTGGCCGAGCCACCGGCGCTGTCGCCCTCCACCAGGAAGATCTCCGTCTCCGCCGCGTTCTCTTTGGTGCAATCGGTGAGCTTTCCCGGCAGGCGCAGGCGGCGGGTCGGCGACTTGCGCGCGACGTCCTTGCTTTCCTTGCGGCGCAGACGTTCCTCTGCCCGCTCGACGACGAAGGCGAGCAGGTTGTCGGCGCTGGTGGGATCGCCGGCCAGCCAGTGGTCGAACCGGTCGCGCAGCGCGTTCTCGACCAGGCGCGCGGCCTCCGGACTGGTCAGCTTCTCCTTGGTCTGGCCCTGGAACTGCGGGTCTCGCAGGAACACCGAGAGCTTGGCCGCCATCGGCGTCAACAGGTCCTCGGCTGTGATGGCTGCCGCGCGACGGTTGCCGCGCGCCTCGCCCCAGGCGCGCAGGCCCTTCAACAGGGCGGCGCGCAACCCGGCCTCGTGCGTGCCGCCGAGAGGTGTGGGCACGGTGTTGCAGTAGGTGTGCAGGAAGCCATCATCGCCGCCATCCAGCCACGCGGCGGCCCATTCGACGCGGCCCGTGGTCTCGCCGTTCGATCCGGCGGGCAGATCGGCGTCACCAGCCCATGGCTGTGACAGAACGCGCGACGCGGCGCCGATGTCCTCTTCCAGGCTGTCGCGCAGACCACCAGGGAAATGCAGTACCGCCTCGGCGGGCGTGTCGTCCTTGCCTTTGATCAGCGACCGGTCGCAGACCCAGCGGATTTCCACGCCCTTGAAGAGGTACGCCTTGGAACGGCAGAGGCGGTAGACGCGCGCGGGCACGAACGCCGCCGCACCGAACACCGTCGGATCCGGTTTGAAGCGAATTGTGGTACCCCGGCGGTTGTGCACCGCGCCGGCATTGATGAGCTTGGAGGTGGGTTTGCCCCGAGCGTAGCGCTGCTTCCACAGCGTGCGATCGCGCGCGACTTCGACCTCCATCACCTCGGCCAGCGCGTTTACCACCGAGGCGCCAACGCCGTGCAGGCCGCCCGACGTCTGGTAGGCCTTGCCGCCGAATTTGCCGCCGGAGTGCAGCGTGGTGAGGATCACCTCGAGCGCGCTCAGGTTTTTGAATTTGGGGTGCGGATCGACCGGGATGCCGCGGCCGTTGTCACGGACCGTGAGCCAGTTGCCGGGTTCCAGCGCGACTTCGATGAAGCTGGCGTGGCCGGCAACGGCCTCGTCCATGGCGTTGTCGAGGACCTCGGCGGCGAGGTGGTGCAG
>JASHQG010000024.1 GCA_030037665.1 Acetobacteraceae bacterium | reverse complement strand
GAGCTGCTCGCTGATAGGCGCCTGGTCCACATTATCCTCCCCCCTAGTCTGATTGCGCGATTCGGAATCCGGTTCCCGGATAGCGGACGCTGGTCTCGTGGTGTTCGCGGTCCGAAGCGCGTACGATCTTGGGTGTGCTCCTCCATGAGCCGCCGCGCAGTACGTGAGCCCAGCCATTCTGGCACGGCCAGGCGGTGCCATTTGTTGGTGCGTCCGCATCATTCGCGTACCAGCAATCGGCTGCCCATTCCGCAACGTCGCCACCCATGTCGAATAGGCCGAACCGGTTGGGAGCGTGGCTGCCCACCTTGAGTGGCCCTGCATTTTCCTGAAACAAGCCCCAGCCGTGGCAATCGGCATCGCCCATCTCGACCGGATTGCCCACCAATATCGTGTCATGCTGCCGCCACGGGCGGCGTGTTCCCAATCGGCGTCGCTTGGCAGGCGATCGGGCAGCCCGAAAGCGCGGGCCAGCCATTAGACATAGCTCATTGCATCGAGCCAGCTCACATTGCTCATCGGCTGATCTGGCTCATGCGTACTGTCGGGAATGTGTTTGCACCCGCCCGCGGCAACGCAGGCGCCCCACTCGCCCACGGTGACAGGATACTCGCCGATCCAGAACGGATGAACTTGGACGAAATGCGACGGCTCTTCAGAGCGGACTTCGTGGCTTCCCATTTGAAACCGCCCGCCTGGAAGAGAGACCGTCTGGGGTTACTGGATCACTGTCGGCGAGGGAGCGGGCGGCGCCATCGGCCGCGACGCCTTGGCCAGACCTTCGGCGGCGATGCACGACATGCATGCATTCCGGAGACCTTCAGGCGGCCGCACGGCGCGCTGCCGATCGATCGTGCTGACGTGGTGATCGCTTTGACTGCAATCGCGAAGTCAAGCGCAAACGCGCCACGTGAGACCGCGTGTAACGCCCCGAGCCGCGAGCCTCACCGGGGTCCGCGAATGGAATTTGGTAGACCGGGACCTTCAGCGCTTGCTGATCATCTTGCCCTGCTGCTTACGCCCAGCGCGTAAGCCGGGCAGATTTCACAAACGCCTGGCCAACGGTTTTATTCGGCTCCCCAGCGCCAACCGCCGCGCCGGGTGGAGTCAGGCGATCATTCGCCTCAAATCCGTGAATTCGGCGTCTATGCAGCTGCCGCCAGATCTTGGGGTCGCGATTGTAGAAGTCAGGGCGAAATTGCAACTCACCATCGGTATCTACAAACGCGGTCTGGTACACCACGAATACGGGGATCTGCTGTGGCAGATCCCTTTGATCCGTGGTCCCTGTGGCGATGTCCTGATTGATCGCGTCCATCGGTTCATCCATCAGCAGGGAGGCCAAGTCGCGCGGGTGTTGCACCCGGATGCATCCATGGCTGACGCGGCGGTTTTCTCGGTTGAAGAGATATTTATCCGGCGTGTCGTGCAGGTAAACGTCGAACCGGTTTGGCATATTAAACATGAGCAGGCCGAGGCCAGCGTCGGGTCCGGGCCGCTGCTCGAGCCCGCCGCCGGGGAGCGTGACTATGTCATTGCGCGTCAAATAATTCGGATCGCGAGCAAGGATTGGCATGATCTCGCGCTGAGCAATGTCGTCAGGGATGCGCCACGGCGGGTTGAACACAACTGTCTCGATCATCGCCCGGAACTCCGGGGTCTGATTGTTCTCCACATCTTGGCCGATGACGACCCGCATCGAGATCGCCGGCTGATCCCCGCGATACAGTACCAGTGACTGATCGGCGGCGTTGACCCAGGCGCGGTCCGGCGGCAGCTGACGCGGGAGCCAGCGTTGGCGTTCAAGGTTTACCTCAATCGTGCGCAAGCGGCTCGGCGCGTCCAGGCTGCCCGAGCGATACCTCCGCAGGGCCTGACGCAGCACCTGGTAGGTCGGCGTCGTCGGCGCCAGCGCCTCGATCTCTGCCCCAGGATCAGGGCTGTCGAGAGCTGCGTCGAGCACGGCCGGCACATCGACCGGCCCGGGCGTCAGAGTTTCGTTTTCTCCCCGGCGCTCGACCGGCACGGCGCCGCGCGCCAACGCGTCGGCATACGACAGGAAGGCATCCGACAGCACCAGGTCGCGCTCAATCGGCGGCAATCTCGATCTGTGCCGCAGCAGGCTCGCGTAAAAGAGGTCGGCGTCCAGGCCGTGATCGTCGGCCTGCAACACCGCCTCCACCAGCGACTTCACCTGCTCTTGCCGGTTCGTCCATACGGGTTCGAAACCATGGCGCGCATAAAAGCGCTGCAGCAACCCGACATCCAGAGACTCACCGGCGACGACCAACTCAGTCTCGCCGTCAATCAGCTTGGCCAGTTTGGTGTTGGCACTCAATGCGAGTGCGGCAGCTTCCTCAGGCGACGGATCCGTGCTGCACGCCGCAAGCGCACACGCCGCGGCGAGTGCGAACACGCCGCCTCCAATCGTTGCGCGTCGGGACAACTGTGCCGGAGGGAGGGACGTCAATTGCACGTGGCGACCAGACCCAGCCTTCCGCCACGGCACGCGAACTTCTGTCATTCCTTGACCTTTGACGAGCCACTCAACCGGTCGTTTTGACTCTTTCGTTCAGATCGCTTATAGATTTATGCCGTCTACGGGCGTTTCAACCAGGGAGGACCGGATGTTCGACGTTTCCGAAACAGTGGCCCGCCACAGGCTGTTCCGTTTTGCCGCAATGGCCGCCGTCGTGGTTCCCGTGGCGCTCGTCGCCGCGTGTGCTCAGCAGCAGCCCCCGCCGCCGCCGCAGCCAGTGGAAGCCGCGCCTCCGCCACCGGCTCCGCCGCCTCCGGAGCCAGCCCCACCGGTACGGGGTTAGTCAGCGGCACATAGTAAGGCGCAGGAACCTGCGCTTCGCATCGTCGGGTTGATATACCCGACCGCCACCGAGAGGGCCTCCAGGCGGTTGTGATACGGCGTGTCAGCACAGAAAGTCCACGCTGTTCACGACCCCTGTGCCCGGGTGTTTGCAACCCGTGGGTAACGAAGACGCCCCGCGCGCGCAACGGCAGTCGTAAGCCGGTGTGGATCCGCAGGCGGCTTACCAGATCGCTCTTGGGATCCCACGAAGCACGCGAATGGGGGCCGGTTGCATAGGCCCTGCGGTGCAGCGCGCGGCATCCGACGCCGCGGGCAGCAGAATGTTGATTGATTA
>JASHQG010000181.1 GCA_030037665.1 Acetobacteraceae bacterium | reverse complement strand
GCACGCCACGTGCCGATGACGCGGTCGAATGCACCGTCGAACTCGGTGGCTTCCTGACCACGCCCCTGCCGGTCGCGCATGCCGGCCATCACCTGCTCGTCGCCGAGGCTCCGTGCTGTTGCGGATGCCTGCCGCGGCACCCGCTCGCCGCGGTCGAGGTGTTTGCCGCGTCGCCGGTGCCTCTCTCTACTGGTCCGATCCGGTTGACCGGCCGATTGCGGCGATGCTCCCACGCAGACGCGCCTTGGCACTACCAACTGCACGACGCGCGGCCGACGGAGCCTCCGGGATGGTCCGCCGTTGGACGCCGCTTCGTGCTGCGCGGCGCACCGCTGATGTGCCTGGCGGCAGTGGCCGCGCCGCACCAACAGGCGGCGGCCCAGCAGCGTGAGGCAGAGCTACGCGCGGCGATCGGTGGCATCGCAACCGTGGACATGCACAGCCACGCTGGCAACATCGTCAATGCAAACCTCGGCGCAGAGAACCTGTACCAGGTCGCCGGGCCGATGGCAGAAGGCGGCATGGCCGTGGTCTGTTTCGCCATCGTCCCCGATAAACCAACGCACCACGTCGTCAACGGCCGGATCCACCCCTATCGCTCGCCCGAACGAGGCGAGCTGTATGCCTGGTCGCAACGAGGCTTCCAGCGGCTGCACGCGCTGATTGCACGGGAGCGCCTTGTCGTCATCACCAACGCTGCGTCGCTGTAGGCTGCGCGAGCCGGGACGCCTTCGGCTATTGTGGCGGCAGAAGGCGGCGACTTTTTGGAGGGCCAGCCGGACCGCGTCGATGAAGCCTACGAACGCTGGCAGCTGCGCCACCTGCAACTCACGCATTACCGGGTGAATGAACTCGGCGATATTCAGACCGAGATGCCGCAACACGGTGGGCTTACCGATATTGGGGCCGAGGTGATTCGCCGATGCAACCGCCTGGGCGTTGTGGTGGATGTCGCGCATGGAACGTTCGACCTGGTGAAGCGCGCCGCGTCCGTCACCACCAAGCCGCTGATCCTTTCGCATACCTCGCTGACCGGAGCCCCGCGCGCATACACCCGACTGATCACCGCGGACCACGCTCGGCTGATTGCTCAGACGGGGGGTGTGGTTGGCGTCTGGCCGCCGCAGTCGGTATTTCCCGATCTTTCGGCGATGGCGTACGGCATGGCGCGTATGGCCGATGTGGTCGGCGTCGACCATGTCGGGCTTGGCAGCGACATGATGGGACTCGTCGGGTCGAGCGTGTTCGACAGCTACCGCCGATTGCCGGAACTCGCCCGCGCATTGCTGGGTGCCGGCTTCAGTCCTGCTGATGTCGGCAAGGTGCTGGGTGGCAACTACGCCCGCGTCTTCGCGACGACGATGAGTTGATGCCGTGGCGGGCATGCCGGCTGCTCGTAACGCCGGGCCGGAGGGGTTGCCGCACGGTTGCCATCCGAGACAGTGTGCTCTCGCTTCGCGCCACCTGCCCCGATCGAGCCGCGCTCAAACCAACGCGGATCATTGTACCGCGGGCGATAACCAACGACGAAATCTCAATCCGTTGCCGGTGACGTGCTCAACGACTGAGGCATGCCTCGACAGCGATGCGGAGAATGCCATGGAACAAAGGGTCGCCATCGTCACCGGCGGACTGCGCGGACTTGGGCGTGCGATGACACTCGGCCTGGCCCAGGCCGGTGTTGACGTCCTGGCGGTTGGTCACATCGCGGCCGATATTCCCGACATGCAGGCGCTCGCCGCCGCGGCCGGCCGATCCGATGTCATCGCCTGCCTCGTCGCCGACATCCGCAATGCGGCCGAGTGCGACCGCATCATCGCCGTCTGCACGGAACGCTTCGACCGCGTCGACATTCTGATCAACAACGCAGGCCTGACTTTCACCACTATTGCGCCTGACCGCTTTCGTCGCACCGAGAAATACCGGTTCTGGGAGATCTCCGACGACATCGTCCAGGATGTCCTGGACACGAATTACGTCGCCGCCGACCGGATGGCACGCCGCCTCGCCCCGCGTCTCGTCGCACAGGGCTGGGGCCGCATCATCAATGTCACGACGAAGCTCTCCACCATGAATATGCCGGGCGGGATGCCCTACGGCGCATCGAAGGCGGCACTGGAAATGGCCACCGAAGTCTGGGCCAAGGAACTCGCCGGAACGGGCGTGACCGCGAACGTCGTCAACCCGGGCGCCGGTGCCAATACACCCGGGATGAACCAGGAAATGCGCGACTGGAGCCGCGAGGGCCGCGTTCCCCGCCTCGTCGAACCCGAGGAAATGGTGCCGCCGCTGCTGTTCGTGGTGTCGCGCGCGGCGGACAACGTGAACGGCTACCGGTTCGATGCGAACACCTGGGACGTGAGCCTGCCGCCGGAACAAGCCGCGCGTGCCAACGGCGTGCAGGCGGGCTTCGAAATGCACGCGCAGGATGTATCGGCCTGGCCAGCCTGACGCGACATGATGCCCACCTCCGGCGGAAGACGTTGCCTCGCAGGAGGAGGCGACGAGGCTGCGGGTGCGGGGCGATGCTGATCGTCCTGCCCGCCGGTTCCTCACCCACCGCTTGGCGGAGAGGTCGATCGCGCGTGCTCCGCTGGCGTCCGGAGCGTCAGGGCCAGGGCATGCATGCCGCTTGCGAATTCCGCGGCCAGCGCGGCATGCACCGCGCGTGACCGCGCGACCCGGTTCATGCCCGCAAACACTTCCGACACCAGCAGAACATTGTAATGCGTCTGCCCACCCGGCGCTGCGCCGGCATGACCGGCATGCCGCGCGCTGTCGTCTTCCACACGGAGCAGTGCGGGTGAGAACGCCTCCTTCAATATGGCGTTTAACCGGTCGGCGCGGGATTGCATGTGACCCATATCGGGCATGATGCCGGCTTCGCCAAGCAGGCTGTTGCCAATCCGGCCGCGCGATGCACATAAGGGCAGCCATGACCCGACGTCCCACGCGACCCAGGGCCTACGCGCCCGACCCGGCCGCGCCGGGGCGGACCTGCGACATGCCCGGCTGCGCCGCCCAGGGGGAGTACCGCGCCCCGAAGTCGCGGCTGAAACTGCACGACTACTGGTGGTTCTGCCTGGAGCACGTGCGCGCGTACAACGGCTCGTGGGACTATTACAAAGGCATGTCGCCCGGCGAGATCGAAGCGCAGATCCGCGCTGACACCTCCTGGCAGCGCCCCACCTGGCCGCTCGGCCGCATCGGCAGCGCCGGCAACTGGGAAGAGGAGTGGGTGCGTGATCCGCTCCACGTGCTGTCGGCGGGAGGGGTGAAGCACGGCCATGCACCGCCGTCCGCCACCGCGCCGACCGACCTGCGCGAGCCGTTGCGAACGCTTGGCCTCTCCTGGCCCACCACGCTGGACGCGGTGAAGGTCCGCTACAAGGAACTGGCGAAGCGGCACCATCCCGACGCGAATGGCGGCAGCCGGGAGTCGGAAGAGCGGCTGAAGACGATCAATCTCGCTTACGCCACGTTGCGATCTCGACTTATCGCTGAGCCGCGCCTCGCTGCGGCTGGCTAGTACTCATGCCGGGCTTGCGCCACCGCGCTCCCCGGCTAGACTTTTCAAGGAAACACAGGACCCGCCGGACCAATGAACAAGGTTGCCACCCTCGCCGAACTGCGTCCTACCTCCGCGATCGACCTTCCCGACACCGAGGTCGTGGCACGCGAGGCCTTCAATATCGACACCGATATGGTCGTCCCTGCGTTTTCGGTGCGCACAGAACATGTGCCGGACATCGACCACGCCTATCGCTTCGACCACGAGACGACGCTCGCGATTCTGGCAGGGTTTGCCTACAATCGCCGTACCATGATCCAGGGCTATCACGGCACTGGAAAGTCGACGCATATCGAGCAAGTGGCGGCGCGGCTCAACTGGCCGTGCATCCGCGTCAACCTGGATAGCCACATCAGCCGTATTGACCTGATCGGTAAGGACGCGATCGTCATCCGCGACGGCAAGCAGGTGACCGAGTTCCGCGAGGGAATTCTTCCGTGGGCGCTGCAGCACGCCTGCGCTCTGGTGTTCGACGAATACGACGCCGGCCGACCGGACGTGATGTTCGTGATCCAGCGGGTGCTGGAGGTCGAGGGCAAGCTGACACTGCTCGACCAGAACCGCGTCATCCGTCCGCATCCGTCCTTCCGCCTGTTCTCGACAGCGAACACGGTGGGTCTCGGCGACACGACCGGCCTTTATCACG
>JASHQG010000180.1 GCA_030037665.1 Acetobacteraceae bacterium | reverse complement strand
CAATCCGACGCGCTGCGACAGCGCGGCGCCGATCCGGACTTTCGCGCTGTCGCGCGTGGGCTGAGCTCCACCTGGTTCATCGTTACTCCGCTCCGGTTCTGGTCGCGCCGAGCCGGGGATCGGCCGCGACGGGCATTCGCGCGGCGCGGAAGGTTTCGCGGTGAGCGCTGTCGTCGCGTTCCCGGGCACGACCGTGCCCCTGGCAGATCGCCGAACGGTCTGCCGTGTTGCGACCGCGCAGCGTCGAATGAGCCGCTGGAACTCATGCCAGGCGACACGCGGACAGCCTCTTATGCCGCGCTGGGCCTGGCAACCGCGCCGGCAGCGCTAATCTTGAACAGGTCGGCGCCGGGTGTCGTCTGTCGGGCGCTCTGATGATGACATCGTGCCGTCGGACGCGAAGTTCCGTCCTTGCGTTCCACGCTGCCGAAAGGCGGGAGCGCAGTCGGGTGCTATCGGAACAAAGATCCAACGTCGCGCTGGATGTTCTGTACCACGCGTACCAGAATCACGGGAGGGCCAGGCGGATAATACCGGTAAACTCGCCGGACCGGACGATAGCGCTTATGCCCCCAGGCGGGCGGAGGCGGCGTCCAGGTCGGTGTCTGCACCTCAGACCGAGGCACGTTGACCGGAGTGGCCGACCATTCCTGACGCGTTGCGACGGTAATCGCGTGCAGCCTCGGCAATGGCTCAATCGCTGCCGTCGGCGGCGCCATGGCCGCTGTCTGCGGCGCGACGGCGGCAGGCTGCAGCGCTGCGTCCGCGGTTTGCGGCGCGACGCTCGCAGTCGGCGGCGCTATATCCGCGGTCTGCGGTGCTACATCCGCGGTCTGCGGTGCTGCGGCCGTGGTCTGCTGTGTTGCGGCCGCGGTCTGCACCGGTGGCGCAGGGTGATTTTGGGCGGTGACCAAGGCCACCAACTGTTGGTCGGCGCGGTGCTGAAGCGTTTGGAGAGCGGTGAGATCCATGGCGACGCGCGCTTGGCGTTGCTCACCGTTCCAGATGGAACCCGCGGCTGCGGCTAGGCCGATTGCCATACCGAATGCCCCAAGCACGGCGAGAGCGAGGCGGCTGCGCCGGAGCGCGACGGTCGCGTCAGCAGCCTGGCGCGACGCGTCCCCCGCGCGCTCGGCGGCCTCGGAGGCGATTGAGACGAGTTCCTCGAGATAGAGCTCCCCGCTGAAGCCCTCGTCGGGATGGCTCAGATTAGGACGCCAGTGAAACAGAGAGGGCACATCCCAGCCGGGATCGCGGTCATCGTCGGGTTGTTGATTGCCAGATCGAGCCAGGAGGGCCGGGTCCTGCCGCGCACAGACCAGCATCAACCGCGCCATGCGATCGACGGGAAACATGGGAGAACCGACAGGCGGGATGTCGGTCATGGGCATGCTCTCCCTGGATGATCGCTCAACGGCCCGACCGGGCCGGATGGAACTTCACAGCAGCGAAACAGGCCATTGTCATCACCCCAATGTCCAGTCACGCATGCGCGCAATACCATTTTGTCACAATATCTGGAACTGAGCTTCAGTTCAAATTTATAATCGCCGCGGAAAGAACCCCAGCATGCGCAGCAGCGGTGGAACGGTAAGGCCCTGAACAACAACGGAGAATGCAACGGCTGCGAATGCCGCGGTGACGATCTCGCGGCGGCCCGGCAGATCCGGCGGCAGCGCCAGCGCCAAGGCAAGAGCGACTGCTCCGCGCAGGCCACCCCACCACAGGACGTGCTGGTCGCGCAGTGGGATCGCCCAGCGCGAGCGGCAGAATAGCAGCGACAGCGGATAGACGGTCAGCGCCCGCCCGAGCACTGCGCAGCCGATCGCAGCGGCGAGTGACAGCGGACCCGTGCCGGTCAGCCGCAAATGGCCTACGGTAAGACCAATCAGGAGGAACACGAACGAATTCGCGATGAACGCCGCGAATTCCCAGAACGCCAGGACGAACTCACGCCCTTGCAGCCGGAAGACGTCGCGCCGGCCAACGATGCCGAGATTGCCCATCAGCAATCCCGCCGTCACGGTCGCCAGCACGCCGGACAAGTGCAGACGTTGGGCCACCTGGAACGAGCCGTAGGCCGCAACAGCCGTGACCGCGGTTTCGACCAGGCGATCGGACGTACGCCCTGCCACGGCGATCGCCAGGGCGCCGCACACGAGACCCACCGCGAGGCCTCCGCCCGCGGTGCCGGCGAGCTGCTGGGCAATCTGCACGGCAGGGCGTGAGCCGTGGTCCGCGGCCTGCACCCAGCCCAACGCGATAACGAACAAGACCGCTGCAACGCCGTCATTCAGCAGGCTCTCGCTTTCGGCCAGGAGACGGAGCCGGCCCTTGATGCCGGTGTCCTCGAACAAGGCGATGACTGAAACAGGATCGGTCGCGGCGATCAGCACACCGAACAAGAGCGCCGATGACACCGACCAGCCCACGCCAAAGGCCATACCGGCGGCGACCGCGCCAGCGGAGACCACCACACCCGGGATCGCGAGCGTTAGCACCGGCAGCGCGTCGCGCCGCAGATCCGTCCACGGAATAGACAGCGCGGCCTCGAACAGCAGCGGCGGCAGGATGATATCGAAGATGACGTCGTACGTGAGGTTGATGTTGGCAGCCGGCGGTGCCAGCGCCAGGCTCAGGCCGGTCACCACGAGGCCGACAGTATAGGGCAGGCGGAGCCGGCGGCTGACGATGGCGACGATGATCGCGACCACCATCAGGCCAATGATGCGGGAAAGGGTCAGTTCCATGCGACCGGTGTGTGGCGCACGCCGGGCGACGGCGCTAGAATTTCCATCATGGCAAGGTTGAGCGTGAATCTGAACAAGGTGGCGCTGCTGCGCAATTCGCGGCGCACCGGTGTGCCGGATCTGCTGCATTTCGCGCAAATCGCGCTGGATGCCGGTGCGGCGGGACTGACCGTGCACCCGCGGCCGGACGAGCGGCACATCCGTCGCTCAGACGTGCCGGCCCTGGCATCTCTGTTGCAGCCCCTGCGGCCACGCATCGAGTTCAATATCGAGGGATATCCAGACGAGCGGATGGCCTCGATCGTGGCCGAGGTGAAGCCCGAGCAATGCACGCTGGTGCCGGATGCGCCGGATGCGTTCACGTCGGAAGAAGGCTGGCAACTGAACGCCGCCCAGATGGCGCTTGCGCGTCCGGCCATCGCAGCAGCGAAAGGCCTGCGCGTGCGTGTCATCCTGTTCATCGATCCGGATCCTGGCGTGCTGCCGCGGGTGCGTGACGCCGGAGCAGACGGTATTGAGATTTACACCGGCGGCTATGCCACGGCCTTCCGCAATGGGACAGAGGCGGCGCTGCTGGCGGCGATCGGCGAGACGGCGCGGAAGGCGCAGACGCTGGGGCTGGTGGTGAACGCAGGTCACGATCTGAACCTGCGCAACATTCCGCCGCTGATGCGGACGGTACCGTTCCTGGCGGAAGCCTCGATCGGGCATGAGCTGACGGCCGATGCGCTGGAGATGGGATTTGGTCCGGCTGTGCGTGCTTACGCGGACGCACTGCGCAGCGATTAGTCGTCGCGCGTCGATGCCCTGACGTGGCGGCCTCCGCGATCGAGTGAAACCAGCGGCCCATCGCTATGCCCGCGAAAGATGGATCCCGTGTGGCCGGCTCCCGGGCATTCGCCAGGGCGACGGATCCAGCCGGCAATCGCGTCAGGCGCGCCGCGACGAGCCAATGACAGAACGCATTGACGCAGCACGGCAACCCGCGCAGCCTTCATCGGCCATCAGACGAGGGAAACGCACATGCCGCTACCAAATGCGGACACCGATGCCACCACGCCGAAATACCTGCGCGACAAGTACTCGATCGTAGGGGTGGGCGAGACGAGCTACACCCGTGGTTCAGGCCGCAGCACGCGTGCTCTGGGTACTTGGGCGATCCGCAACGCGATGATCGACGCCGGACTGAAGGCCAGCGACATCGATGGGATGCTGTCCTATTCCGGCAATGATTCGACCATGGGGCCGTTCCTTGCCGGTGATCTGGGCATAAGGCTGAACTTCTACATGGACGTGCACGGCGGTGGTTCGTCGACCGAGGCACTCATCGGCATCGCGATCGGCGTGATCGAAGCAGGCATGTGCAAGTGCGTGGCGATCTTCCGATCGATGAATGGTTATTCGCAAGTCCGCATCGGCGGCACCGGCGCACGCTCGGCTGCACCGGTCAGCGGCGATCAGCTGCATAGCCGCGCCTACGGCTGGCAGAGCGCGGGCCAGAGTTTCGCTCCGACCTTCATGCGGCACATGTACACGTACGGCACCAAACCCGAGCAGGTGGCGATGGTGAAAGTGGTGCATTCGGAGCATGCGTCGAACAATCCCAAGGCGTATTACAAGAAGCGCTATACAGTGGATGACGTGCTGAACAGCAGGATCATCTGCAAACCGCTGCATCTGCTGGATTGCTGCGTGGAAACGGACAACGCAACCTGCGTCATCGTCACACGAGCCGAGCGGGCGAAGGATCTGCGCCATCGCTCGCCGCTGATCCGATCCGTGGTGGGGCGTTGTTCCAAGCCGCGCAGCGACATGCACTATCAATGCGGGCCGATCGATCGCGTCGCCGGCTATTACATCAAGGACATCCTGTGGCCGAACGCGGGGCTAGGGCCGGAGGATGTCGATGCAACTGGCGCGTACGACGCGTTTACATTTACCTCGATGCTACAACTGGAGGAATACGGTTTCTGCAAGAAAGGCGAAGGCGGCGAATATGTCTCCAGCGGTATCACGCGGCTGGGTGGGGGGCGGCCGAGCAACACGTCGGGTGGGCATTTGTGCGAGGGTTACACGCACGGCATGAACATGGTGATCGAGAACGTGCGGCAGCTCCGCCACGACGCGGATGATTCCTGTCCGATTGGCCCGGACGGACGTCGGCAGCACACTTACGACTATCGTGAGGGTGGCTGCCGGCAGGTACGGAACGTTGAAGTCACCGCCAATCTCGGCTGGGCCAATCCGTTGACCGGATCGGCTATGGTCATGCGGCGCGGTTTCTGAAAGGCGGATCGAACTATGGCACTTAAGGGCGAATACCTCGGGATGGCGCTGTCGGTCGACGACCTCGACGTCGAGAACATCGAATACTTCAAATACTGCGCCGC
Source organism: Acetobacteraceae bacterium (assembly GCA_030037665.1). Classification (GTDB taxonomy): domain Bacteria; phylum Pseudomonadota; class Alphaproteobacteria; order Acetobacterales; family Acetobacteraceae; genus JASHVB01. The sequence continues at coordinate 26,802 of JASHQG010000180.1, read as the reverse complement.
GCACGACTTCCATCTGCAGCAATGCGATGACTGCAAGAAGCTGCGCTACCCGCCAACCACGGCATGCCCGTGGTGCACCTGCCTCACGTCAACCTGGACCCGCGTGGAAGCGAAGGGTGCGGTGCATTCCTACACGGAAGTGCACCATGCGATTCAGCCGGCCTTCCGCACTCACACGCCCTATCTTGTGCTGCTTGTCGATCTGGATACACAGAAGGGCGAGCCGACTGAGCACGAGGCTCTCCGGGTGATCGGCAACCTGACGACGCCGGACGGTGCATTGGCGTCGGCTGACATGGTGAAGCAGGTGGGGATCGGATCGCGCGTTCGTATGGCGTTCACTGACATCTCAGACGGATTGTCGCTGCCTCAGTGGACGCTCGATGAAACGACGGCGCAGCCCGGCACTCCGTGGCGCTATCCGCAGGAGTGACGGCGCCAATCGCCTGGATGTCCCCTCCCCTCTGGAGATGGGCATTGGCAGGGATGCGTACTGAGCCCGTTCCCGTTAGCCGCCCGTCAAGAGCGGGGGGTCGTTCCCCCGCTCTCTCCGGGCTCGCTCACGGTTTCCCGTCGCAGCAGGCAGCGGCTGCGTCGCCATAACGATCGTGATGGCGCACCCAGTCGGTCATGTTGCCGTTGATCGTCTCATTCCGCCCGTTTGGTGTGATGTCAAGGAAATGATAGGCCGCCAGGAATATGTCGCCCGCACGCGCATATTGTGAATACGTGTGGAAGATATCCCCATGCGCATCCCTGTAAAACACGCTTAGCCCAGTCATTTCCTCGCTATTCATGGGCTGCAGTGCGTAATTGTAGAAAACCTTGCCGCGCGCCAGTTCTTCAGGCGTAAACGACACATGGAAATCGTAGTTGAAGTCGCTGCCGAGCGATGAAACCCACTCAAACCGCCAGCCCATTCTTGCTTTGAACGCCAGGATCCTCTCTAGCGACGCCCGCGACACGGCGACGTACGATACGTCGTGATGCTCGAGATGTACCAGCACACCTTCGATGTTGTCAGAGAAGAACGAACACCCGACGCAGCCCTCGTCCCAGTCAGGACCCATCATGAAATGCTTCACGACAAGCTGGCTGCGGCCGCGGAACAAGTCGCCGAGCGTGCGCGGCCCCTCTGCGGTGTCGAACACGTACGGCTTGGTGACGCGTACCCAAGGTAGCGCGCGGCGCTCGGCGCTAAGCTGATCACGCAGGCGGGTTAGTTCCTTCTCCTTCACCAGAAGCCGCCGGCGCTCGACCAGCCATTCGTCCTGCGAGACAACCTGTTGCTGTTGCATGGTCCCTTCTCCATCGCTCACATTTGAGTCGCAAGAAATTCGGCGAAGCGCGGCATGCAGCTCGTCCAGCCTTCCCGATGACTGTCGCACTCCGGTTTGTCCACGAACCCGGTCTGACGCAGCGTCATGCGCGTGCGCGTGCCGATCTCCTCCAGTGTGATCGTCACCTGCATTTCATGCCCGGGATTGCCGTCAGCATCCTCCAGGCGCAGCTGAACATGATGCGGTCAGGCGTGACCTCGCGGTAGATACCGCGTTTGGTGCGCACGACGCCGTCCGGCCCGCGCATCGCCAGGCGATAGGCGCCGCCCGGTCGCGCATCGATCCGGCAGGAGACTGTGGTGAAACCCTGCGGTCCCCACCACCGCGCCGCGTGCTGCGGCTGCGTCCATGCAAGGAACACCAGCGTACGAGGTGCGTCGAACTCGTGCGTCAGCACGAGTTCGAGATCACTGCCGGCGGCCACGCATCGCCTCCTTCGTCTGCAGTTTTTTCGGATAGTCGTCGAGACGATCGAACGATTGCTCCCAGAATTGGCGGTATTTCTCGAGCCACGTTGCCGCCTCTTTCAGTGGCGTGGCGTCCAGCCGGCATGGCCGCCACTGCGCGGTTCGGCCGCGGGCGACGAACCCGGCACGCTCCCGCACTTTCAGATGCTTGGAGATAGCGGGCAGGCTCATCGCGAATGGCGCGGCCAGCGCAGTCACCGAGGCCTCGCCGTTGGCCAAGCGCGCCAGGATCGCGCGTCGGGTTGGGTCAGCGAGCGCCGCGAAGACAGTGTCCAACTGGTCGGCCGGCATCAATATGTGACCTTGAGGTTAAATAACCAATCAGTTAATTACTGCTCGCGCCCAGCCGCGTCAAGCGGCGAATTCAGCCGGCCGCTCCGTCTATCGAAGCGTGGCATCGCAGGCCTTGCGTTGGCACCGAAGGCGAAAGCGTCCATATACTGGTCGGCGAAGCGACCGCCCTTTCGGCGCGCGCCGAAGGGAGAACCATGCAGGGAAGACGTCGAGGCATGAAAAAAGAGGACTGGGAGATCCCGCCCAATCTGCAACCCGACCCGGACGACTATGCGTTCGACCTCGAGCGCGCGCTGAACGCGGTGGTAAGCCTGAAAACCTATGTCCCGCAGGATGCCTACACCGCGAACACGCTGGGGACGGAGCGTGCCGGCTCCGGCGTGGTGATCCGAGACTCCGGCCTGATCGCGACCATCGGCTACTTGATCACCGAAGCCGAAACAATCTGGATCACCTCCAACAACGGCCGCGCGGTCGCCGGACATGCTCTGGCCTATGATCAGGAGACCGGCTTCGGCCTGGTGCAGGCGCTGGGACGACTCGATCTGCCGGTGCTGGAGCTCGGAGACTCCGATCGCCTCAAGGTTGGCGACCAGGTGGTGTTCTCCGGCGGTGGCGGGCGGCACCATTCGATCGAGACCCGCATCGTCGGCCGCCAGGAGTTTGCCGGCTACTGGGAATATCTACTGGACGAGGCCTTGTTCACCGCGCCTGCCCACCCGTTCTGGGGTGGCGGCGGTCTGATTGGCAACGACGGCAAGCTGATGGGCATCGGCTCGCTGATCCTGCAACAAGGCGACCGTCGAGGCCGCCGCCTGGACATGAACATGGTGGTGCCCATCAGCCTGCTGGGGCCGATCATGCAAGACCTGATGACCTACGGGCGGGTGAACCGACCGGCCCGTCCGTGGCTGGGCATGTACGCGACGGAATCGGACGACACCCTGATGGTGGGCGGCCTCGCTGACAATGGCCCGGCGGAGCAAGCCGGCGTGCGTCAGGGCGACCGCATTCTTGCGGTGAACGAGGAGGACGTGCCGGACCTCGCGGGGCTGTGGCGGCGCTTGTGGGCATCGGGCAGCGCCGGGGCCGAGGTAAGATTGCGCCTGCAACGTGAGGGCGGGATGGTCGCCGTGACAGTGCGCTCAGGCGATCGGGCGCGCTTCCTGAAGACGCCGCAGCTGCATTGAACGCGGCGGACCAGGTCGAGCCGAAGGGCGACCTGTCCCTCCGCACGGTCGCGATGCCCGCCGACACCAATCCGGCGGGGGACATCTTTGGCGGCTGGATCATGTCGCTGATGGACCTCGCGGCGGGAGTCGCTGGCGGCACGCGCGCCAAGGGACGCGTGGCAACCGCAGCGGTGTCGAACCTCAGCTTCATTCAGCCCGTGAAGGTCGGCGACGTGGTCTGCGTTTACACCGAAATCGTACGCACCGGTCGCACTTCGGTCACGCTGGATGTGGAGACCTGGGTACTGCGCCGCGGTCAGGGCCAGCGAACGCGTGTCACTGCGGCGGAGTTCGTGCTCGTCGCCGTAGACGAGAATGGAAGGCCGCGACCGTTGCCGGCTGAATGACGCTGCTCTGGCACCGTCACGGCGGCTTCGCTCGCGGATTGGGAGAGGCGCGGCGGTGCGGAAAATCGGTTGGGCATGCGGAATTGTGTAACGTCGCAGTACGCGACGTTTGCGACGGCGGAGTTGCTCGCTGGTCGGCCTTTGAGCGTATTTTTCCGGTTTGATCGCAGCAGCTCGTCACAACGCTCCGGCCGCGGCCGCAATGCGTCGCCTCTCACCGCGCCACGCAACCCGCTTCGCGCGATTCTGCAACAGGGGATACAACCGCCGTCACCTCACCCCCACCACGCGCAACGCGTTCGTCGTCCCCGAATGCCCGAACGGAACGCCGGCGGTCACCACGATCTCGTCGCCATGCTGAGCAAAGCCCTCGGTGCGCGCCACGTGCCTCGCACGCGTCACCGCCTCGCCCATCGAGTGCACGTCCGGCACCACCACCGCATGCACGCCCCAGACAACCGCCATTCGCCGCGCGGTTTCCATAAGCGGCGTCAAGCCGATGATCGGTGTTTCCGGCCGCTCGCGGCCGACACGCAAAGCGGTCGCACCCGAAGCGGTGAATGCGACGATCGCCTTCAGATCGATCGTGTGTCCGACCTGCCGCGCCGCCGCGGCGATCGCGTCCGCCGCCGAGTGCTCCGGCTCCGGCCGCGACGCCTCGATCATTGAGCGCCACAGCGCATCCTGTTCCACCCGTGCGACGATGCGGTCCATCATGTTGACCGCTTCGTAGGGGTACTGCCCTGCCGCGGTCTCTGCCGACAGCATGACGGCGTCGGCGCCGTCGAACACCGCGGTTGCGACATCGGAGGCTTCCGCGCGCGTGGGGGCGGGCGCCGTGATCATGCTCTCGAGCATCTGCGTCGCCACGACCACCGGCTTGCCGAGTTGGCGTGACAGCCGGACGATGCGCTTCTGGGCGAGCGGCACTTCCTCGGGTGGCAGTTCGACTCCCAGGTCGCCACGCGCCACCATCACCGCGTCGGCTTCCCGCAGGATCGAATCCAGATTCTCGAGCGCCTGCGGCTTCTCCAGCTTGACCATGATCCAGGCGCGCCCGCCGGCGAGCCGCTTCGCCTCCGCCACATCCTCGGCCCGCTGCACGAACGACAGGCCGATGTAGTTGGCGCCGTGCTGCACGGCGAATTCCAGGTCGTTGCAATCCTTCTCTGTCAGTGCCGGGATGGGCAGGATCACATCCGGGACATTCACACCCTTACGATCGGACAGCGGCCCGCCGACAACGACTTCCGTCTCCAACGCATCTCGCCGCGTGTGGGCGACACGCAGCCGCAGCTTGCCGTCGTCTAACAATAGAGTGCATCCGATCGACGCTGCCTCGATGATCTCGGGATGCGGCAGATTGACGCGCGTTGCATCTCCTGGCGTCGGGTTCAGGTCGAGGTGAAACGGCTGGCCGGTCTGCAGATGCACACGCCCCCCGGAAAACGTACCCACGCGCAGCTTCGGCCCCTGCACGTCGGCAAGGATCCCGATTGGTCGTTCGAACCGCTCTTCCAACTCGCGGATCATGGCGAAGCGGGCGGCATGCTCCTCGTGTGTACCGTGCGAGAAGTTCAGCCGGAACACGTCGGCACCGGCCAGAAAGAGCCGCGTCAATACCTCGCGTGAGGAACTCGCGGGACCGAGGGTGGCGATGATCTTGGTGCGGCGACGGCGGCGTAGTTTCGGACGGGTGGCCATGCAGCAGTCCTCGAATGTGGCGGGTCAGTCGCTGTGACTGACCGGCCTTATCTAGGTGTGGTCTGTGCCCATTTGGCTAGGGTCTGTGTGCGCAGCTGGCCGCTTTGATGCAACACGATGTTCTCGAAGAAACACAAAGGTCACGCATAGGGATATCATGCTCCCACTCGAACCCAACTGCGCAGCATTGCTATTCGCCCACGATGCGAACCGCTGAGCACCATCAATTTCTGCTTCGTGACCTGAGCGTTCTTTCGACGACATTGTGTTGCAATCATCCGGCGTCGGCACGCACACTCGAGCTGGCAGCGTGTTTGCCCTCCCCCTCCGATTCTCATCCCACAAGGATCGCGCGGAAGTCATTCACGTTGGTCAGCGTCGGCCCGGTGCGGACCGCATCGCCTACCAAATCGAACAAGGTATGGCTGTCGTGCGCGGCCAGCATCGCGCGCGGATCGCGACCCGCTGCGCGCACGCGGGTCAGCGTGTCGGGCGCCAGCACTGCGCCTGCCACATCGTCGGTTCCATCGATCCCATCCGTATCCCCCGCAAGGGCCCAGATGCCAGGGGCGCCATCCAGCGCGACGGCCAAGCCAAGCAGGAACTCGGTGTTGCGCCCACCGCGGCCGGTCGGTCCATGGCCGAGGGTCACGGTCGTCTCGCCGCCCGACAGCAGCACCGCTGGAGGTGCGACAGGCAGGCTGTGCGTGCGGACGGATCGCGCAATGCCGGCCATGGCTGTTCCCAGCTCGCGCGCCTCACCCTCCAACGCGTCGCCAAGGATCAGCGGGGTCAGGCCAAGCCGGCGGGCAGTCTCGGCGACTTCCCGCAGCGCGAGCATCGGTGCGGCGATCAGACGGAATTCGGAATTTGGCAGCCCGCCCGGCTTCGGCGTCTCGTCGACGCCCCGTGCCAGCCGAGCGGCGGCTGCAGGCGGCGGCGCGATGCCATAGCGCGCAACGATGGCGCGGGCATCGGCGAATGTCGTGGGATCAGGGACTGTCGGGCCGGAGCCGATCACCGCTGGATCATCGCCGGGCACGTCGCTGATCGCCAACGTCAGCACGTGCGCCGGCGCCGCAGCCGCGGCAAGCCGTCCGCCTTTGATCGCGGACAGATGCTTGCGCACGCAGTTCATTTCACCAATGCGCGCACCACAGGCGAGTAGGTCGCGATTAACCGCCTGCTTGTCGGCCAGTGACAGCCCGGGCGCCGGCAGCGCCAGCAGCGCTGAGGCGCCACCGGACATCAGCGCCAGCACCAGGTCATCCGGCCCAAGGCCCCGCACCCGCTCCAATAACCGCCGCGCACCGCGCTCACTATTGGCGTCCGGGACCGGATGCGCCGCCTCGATGACCTCGATCCGACGGGTGGGTACGGCATGGCCATAGCGTGTGACCACGGTGCCTTCGAGCGAAACATCCGGCCAGGCATCCTCAAGAGCAACTGCCATGAGCGCGGCAGATTTGCCGCCGCCCACCACCACGCAGCGTCCGCGCGGCTTGTCCGGCAGATGCGCCGACAACACGTGGCGCGGATCGGCCGCTGCCACCGCGGCGTCGAACATCGTGCGCAACGCTACGCGGGAACTTGCGTCCTCCCAGGCCATGCTGCCTCTGGCGTCGAATGTCTTGCGAGGCCAGATTATGGCGAACCGGTGCTCAGCGCGCCATGTTCCAGTGCGCCGAGCGGACCACTGCCGCAGGAGGATTGCATGACCGCACCCGCATTCGACGACAAGACCCGTACCGAGCTGGAAGCCGCCGCATTCCGCCGTCTCGTGGATCATCTGCGCGAGCGTACCGACGTGCAGAATATCGACCTGATGAACCTGGCCGGCTTCTGCCGGAACTGCCTATCACGCTGGTACCGAGAGGCGGCCGCCGGACAGGGGATCGAGCTGGCCGATCCGGACGCGCGCGAGATCGTCTACGGCATGCCCTACAGGGAGTGGCAGGCCAAATACCAGAAAGAGGCGAGCGCAGAGCAGAAGGAGGCGTTGGCCAAGGCCAACCCAGGGCACTGAGGGACTATTCTGACCCTCCCGCCGGAGGGAGGAGAGCGTCGGGCCATCCATCGGCCGACCCGGCACACCCGCCGCCAGCAAGCCACAAGCATGCAGGCTGCCGGCGAAGGCCGCGGGATCACTGGCCGCCGGCGCGCCTAACAAGGGTAGGCCGATCGGCGCACCGCCCGACGGAGGGGTAGGCTGCTCGTCCGTCGGCGACGGGCAGGCGGTTGCGATCGCGGGCCGACGCGACCCATCGATTCCAGCGGCTGTGTTACCAGCCCGAATGTCGGCGCCATCCGTCATCGGCGTGCGCAGACGCGGGCGGCGACGCGCGTCGCCGGCACACGGGGCGCCGATCTGGCCAACGTCCATATTCGGACAGGCTGGCATCGCGGGTCTTCGCAATGGTCGGCAAGCGGCGCAGCGATCGGCTGATCGGTCGTGAGTTGAGCCGAGCAAGAAGACCCTCGCGGACATCGTCGAGCGCAACCGTTCCGCGGGGGAGAGGAGCATGCGAAGCTGAGCAATATGGCGGTCTCATACTTTATCACGCATCCCGAAGTTGCAGCTGATCCGTCCGTGCCCGTACCAGAATGGCCGCTGTCGGCCCATGGTGTCCGGCGCGTGATGCTCATGCTTGAGCAGCCGTGGATCGTTAGAGTGCGGGCGGTCTTCACGAGCGCAGAGCGAAAGGCGCTGGACGCCGCCTATATCGTATCTGGGCACTTGTCTCTCACACCGATCGTCATCGCTGACCTCGGCGAGAATGATCGATCTGCGACCGGGTATCTTCCAAAGGCGGAGTTCGAGGCCGTCGCCGACGATTTTTTTGCACACCCCTACAAAAGCGTCCGAGGATGGGAGCGAGCCATCGATGCTCAGCACAGGATTGTACAAGCCGTGGATCGCGTCTTAGCCATGGCTCCTGCACAGGGAGATATCGCAATGATATCCCATGGCGGTGTCGGCACGCTGTTGTTATGTCACCTCAAGGGCATACCAATCAGCCGGAGAGAGGACCAGCCCAATGGCGGAGGCGGCAATGCGTTCTCCTTCGACGTCACGACGCGTCGGCTCCTGACCGGATGGCACCGCATCGAGGAATGACGTCGATCCGGCCATGCAAACCGCGGTGAGCAACATGTTGATATACCGCATCGGAATCGGCGGCTGCCTGCCAAGGCGCACCGCCATGCCGTGACTCGGCTTCAGCCGATCGGTTTACACCGAGCTGTGATGACCGCGACGATGCTGCCATAGAGCGCCAGACCGGGCTGGCTGATGTGCCGGCACCACCGCCTGCCCGCAGCGCAGGGTAGAAATTAGGTTGTGGCTCAGGTGTCGCACGACCAGAACGCGTCGCGTACTGCGCTCTATGACCTCCGAGGTCATCGACTTTATGTCTGCCCTTGAGGTCTCTGGCGGCTGGGTACGGCGTATTGCCGCGGCCCAGCAGAGGAGCAAGGACATGAGCACTGTCAATGAAATCGTGGCCAACTACATTGCGGCATGGAATGAAACAGATGGTAGCCGGCGGCGTGATATCATCGCACGGACCTGGAGCGATGATGGCAGCTACCTCGATTCGCACCGTGACAGTACCGGGCACGCAGCAATCGATGCGATGATCGCGGCGGTACAGGAGCGGTTTCCTGGTTATCGCTTCCGTCTGTGCAGCGGCATCGAGGCGCACCACGATCGCGTTCGTTTCAGCTGGAGCGCCGGCGGTACAGATACCGCGCCGCTGTTCTTTGCCGGCACTGACTTCGCAATGCTGGCAAGCGACGGGCGTTTTCGCATGGTGACAGGCTTCACGGACGCCGTGCCGAGCGCATAGGGGCACCTCTCCGCCACGTCGCGCGTGAGAGTTCGCCATGGCCCGACGCTTGAGGCGCGCAACGCTCGGACACTCCGTGTGGTGTGCGCCTCACCTGCCGTTGTTTTCTGCCGGCCTGGCCAGTCGTTTCCGGCCCCTAAGCATATCGTCCAGGGCACCGAATGCTGCCATGTAGTGCCCGGCGAACCCCTTTTCTTCCATTCGACGGAACAGGTCCGGGAAATCGAAGTCACCCTCGCCAGGTTGCAGATGCTGCTCAACGCCATTGCGGAAACAATCCGCCAGGCGCACTTCGCGGACGCGCTCGACCGGCAGGGCGTTAACGAATCCTTCGACTCCCTCTGGCACCAGATGCGCATGATTGGCCGTGAAGCATAAAGCCACCGCAGGCGATGCAATGCGTTCGTAATACCAGCGCCATTCATCCAGCGTGTGCGCGAGGTAGTGCATCTCGGCGTCGGGCGGTTCTTTGTTCAGGTTCTCAAGCAGCAGCAGAGCGCCTTTCACTTCGGCGTAATCGCCGAGGCGGTTCAGCCGCTCCAGGCCAGCCTGCATGCGGCCGGTGACATCCGATGAGAAATGGAAACCGGCGTGCACGACAATCCATCCGGCACCCAGCAGGACAGAGGCGTCGACATAGGCCCGCAGATACGCATCGACTGCCTCCGACAGCAGTGGCGTATATTCCGCGACGTTCACTGCCGACGACGTGTGCAACCCCAGTTGTATGCCATAGCGAGCGCAGGCATCACGCAGGCCTCGAGCCCGCACGGCGTCGATGCGCGGAAAAGCATCGTCCGCGCTGTCGAGCTGCACGTCGATGATAGTGACGCCGTGACGGGCCGCCCATTCGATCGCATTTTCCAGCTTCAGTGCACGCCCAACGTCGACACCGATGCGATCGAGTGAGGGCGGGCTCATCGGCTTCGGACGTCCACCTTCCTGGCAATCAGGGGAGCCGTGCAGCGATGACGGAGCAAAACGTACGGAGCACCCCTCACCCAGCCTCTCCGCGTCGGCCGTTCCCGCTGTGGGCGGAAGAGCGGTGCGGGAGCACTACATCTGCACCACGGAATCGAGATCGAACTGCTGGCCCGTCGGATTCTCGCCAATGCGCAGCGTACCGGTATTGGGGAAATGATAGGGCGGCACCGGCAGGTTGAACGGCGCCGGCACGTCCTTCCACACGCGCCCCGCGAGGTCGTATTTCGAACCGTGGCACGGGCAGAAATATCCACCGGGCCAGTTGGGCACCGGATCTGTCGCGCTCGGATTCGGCCGATATTCAGGCAGGCAGCCGAGATGGGTGCAGATGCCGACCAGCACCGCGTATTCCGGCAAGAGCGACCGATGCCAGTTCTCTGCATATGGGGGCTGTTGGTCGACCGTGGAATTCGGATCGCTCAGTAGCGAAATCACGTGCGGCGATTGCAGCGATTTGAGTGCCGCCGCCGTCCGCCGTACCACCAGGATCGGCTTGCCGCGCCAAAGAACGACGATCTGCTGGCCTTTATCCATCTTGCTGACGTCCAAATCGATCGGTGCGCCGGCCGCCAGCACGTCAGCCGAAGGATTCATAGAATCGATGAACGTCCATCCCAGCGCTATGGCGCCAATGCCGGCGAAGGCGCCCGTTACGAGCGTTAGAAAATCGCGACGGCCTGGTTCAGCGGCGTGTTCGCCGGACATAGGGGGCAACGCTGCGGACGCCTGCTCGGCCATGGGGCTCTCCAGTTCTCGGTATTCCGTAAAAGGGCTACTGCTGCCGGCGCGTCATGTGTCGGTCAAATGCGGGACAGGTCCGACGTCCGGTGGAGATCGTTCTGAATAAGATCACGTCTGAGACGAACTCCACACTGCCTGCCCGCACGCCGATGCGTGCCACCTTGCCCTTCGTCATTCGCAGCCGCCAGAACGCCGCTGGCCGCGAACCATAATACGGGGTGCCGCCTATACCAGCCCCAGAGCGCGACGTGAACCCCGCTATCGCGCTGCCTGCACCGCCGTTTCGGGCACGCTCTCTGGCCCGAGCGAACCGCGGTCCCACAGCAGCGCATTCACCACCTGCTCCAAGGTGATGCGCGTGGCGCCATCAGCCGGGCCAGGTGGCGTAACGATCGGCACGATGCTCGCACTGTGGTGCAGCACAGGCGTGGAGCCGAACATAGCGTAGGCACGGGTGCCGACCGCGGCGGCCATGTTCATGACCCCAGTGTCGTTGCCAGCATAGAAGGCCGCCTCGGCGAGGAGCGCGGCGGTCTCGCCCAGGTGCCAGTCAAGCGCCGGAAACAGCCGATCAGCATCCTCGCCCAACGCCGCAGCAATGTCGCGCGCGAGCGGCGCCTCGTTGCGTCCGCCGACCAGCGCGATGCTCCGCCAGCCGGCATCGACCAGGGCCCGCGCCAGGCCGGCGAATCGCGCGGCGCCCCATTGGCGGGTCGGTTCCGAACTACCGATTCCGAACGCCACGAACGGGCGGGGTACATCATGTAATCTCTTCTGCACGACCAGCCGCGCCGCGGGCGCTATGGCAACGCGCGGCTCGACGTCGGCGATGCGGACGCCCGCTGCCTGCAAATAGAGCGTGGCCCTCTGGAGTGGCCGGTTCCGGCGCCATGTTTCGGTGCTCAGATAGGGTCCCGCGTTGAGGAACCAGCGTTGCGCCCCAATACCGTAGCCCTTGCGCAGCGGCACACCGGCCGCCAGGGTGACGAATGCCAGGGTCGGACTGTGATGCAGCAGAACGGCGGTGTCGAACTGTCCGGCGCGCAGTGCGCGAACCAGTCGCCACATGCCCCGCGGACCGTCATGGTACCCAGCGCTCCCGGCGGGATTGCGGTCCACCCAGATAATATCGCGCACCGTCGCCTCGGCGGCAAAGATCTCGTCGGCGCGGGAACGCGGCTTGGCAACCAACGCCACCGGCCCGCCCGCTTGCTCCGCCAGGGCGCGGATATGCGGCAGATGCCAGATCATGTCGCCTATGCCGGGCAGCGGCTGCACCACGACCAGGCGCTGGGGTGTGGTGGTCATCATGCGGCTGAGCGCCGCCAACGCGCCTCAGCCATGCCCCAGCCGAGCAGGAAGAAAAACCAGCCGCCCATTGGCATAGAAATGAAGGCGCTGGTGGACGCGATCGGCCAGAGCTGAATCACCGCGGTGGCGAACAAGCCGACACGCAGCGGATCGGGGTCGCGCCACAGGCCACGGGCCAGCGGCACCAGCCAGGCGACGACCAGCGCGCAAAACAGGGCGAGGCCGACGAACCCGCCGTTGACCAGGGCCTCAGCGTAGAAGTTGTGGGGGTGGCTGGCGCAGATTGCGGCACCACCGTCATCCGGCAGCCTGCCGTCGAGACTTGGGGCAAAGTATCGCGGCATCGGACAGGTGTAACGGAAGCCGTCGCCACCTGCGCCGAAGACGGGATGCTGGATGCCGATGTGCAGAGCTCGTGCGTAGATTTCGCCGTACGGACTGGAGCCGAAGCCCTCCAACTGCTGAGAGAACTGCTTCACCTGGCGGTAATAGGCGCCAGGCGCGATGACCGGAGACGCAGCGATCAGCAGCAGGCCGGCTATGCCCGCAATGATCACCGCGAGGCGCAGGCGGCGCAGCAGCAGTGCTGCGACGACGAGGCCGAAGCCGGTCAGCACCATCGGCATGCGTTGGCCGATCAGCACCATAATGCAGACCGCAAACAGCAGCAGAATGATGCCAGCGATCGTATGGATCGGCTTGCGCACCGCGAGCAGCCGGGCTGCGATCGGGACGAGCGCTGGCAAGAGAATGCGCGACAGCGGCGGGCCGGCACGGGGCTTGTGGAACGGCCCGGTCAGTACGTCCCCCCAGGCGGCTCGGACGCCGTAGAGGCTGCGGCCGAACAGAAACTGAATGGCGCATTGCAGGGCGATGTAGGCGGTGGCGGCAAGGATGATCCAATAGAGGCAGCGGCGCCCGATGGGCGAACGCAGCACAGCATGCTCCATGGCAGCGACCAGCACCAAGAAGCGCAACGTCGCGATCGCCTGCACGAGCGATTCTGTGCCACCAGCGCCCAGGCCGAGCGCGGGGATGGGGATTGAGCACAGAACGACCCAACCCCACCACGTCAGGCCGATCAAGAGCCAGGGTGTGCGCAACCACACCCAGTCGCGCGTGATGGCCGACCGGGCGAGGAAGCAGACATCCGCAACCGCGATGGCGGCTTCGGCAATTCCGTGCGCGTGCAGCAGGAAGAGCGGCGTGAGGAGGATCGCGCCAAGAGCTGTACGGTCTAGCGCCGGCAGCACCTGACTCGCGCGGTCCCGGCCCGCAAGGGTTTGAGCTGTAGACATGGCCGGTGGGTTCCTGCCAGTCCCGGTCCGGGGGAGCAAGGGCGGGCGGTGCACGGACTGCAGTGGTGTCAGTTGTCCCGTTCCGCCTTCTGCACCGTAAAGATCGAGCCGTAGCCGGTCCGACTCCAGTCTGGTGGCACCGGACACGGCGTCGGGTCCAGATGCGCCAGGGCCGCCGGCCTGCCGCGGACGATCTCCCCTGTATGGGTGGTTGGCGTCGGCGCGGCCATCCAGGGGAACGCGTCGGCCGAGCTATAGACGAAAAGAGCGACCGGTCGCACCCGGTCCGTGGTGTTGGCGCGCGAGGCGTGCACAGTTCGGCAGTTGATGGCGATGACCGTGCCGTCCGGGCCGGTCAGGTCCTCGGCCCGCGACAGGTCCACCGTCACCATATCGGCATCGCGGATCGAACCGGTCCATGCGCCGGCATCGTCGCGATGCACGTAAATCGGTCCGGTGTGGCTGCCGCGCACGCAGGTCAACGGTCCTTGTTCCGCCGGCACGTCGCCAAGATACACGCCGAGCGTCACCAGGCTGTAGTTGGTATGCGGCCACGCGGGAATGTCCTGGTGCCATTTCACCAATTCGCCTGAGCCCGGCCATTTGTAATTCAGCTTGCTGCTGTGGAATTTCACGTCCGGGCCGACCAGGTCGGCAGCAATGTCTGCCAACACGGATTGGCTGGCGAAGCGCCAGAAATCGGCGTGGCGATCGACCAGCGCGCGCAATCGCCGCACATGGGGCCGCTCGGCGCAGTGCTGAGGCGCCAGGTCAAACGCCTCGTTCGACGCCGCGCGCACGCGACTCTGCTCGATGAAATCCTGAGACAGAGTGTGCAGACGGCGCAGCCAGGTGTCCGGGATCAGGCCCTCGGCTGCGAGCGAGCCTGTCGCAAAATAACTCTCGCGCTGCGACTGCGCCAGCACGCGTGGTGGATTGGCGAGGATCGCTTCGGGTGTCATGCGGTGCAGCCTTCGTTGCGCAACAGGTCAGTGACGGCATCAATCGACACGTCGCTCGATGTAAACGCCTTGCCGATGCCGCGCGCCAGCACAAAATTCAAAGCACCGTCGCGCACTTTCTTGTCTCGCCGCATGTGCCCGATCAGGGTCGATGCGGAGATGCGCCGGTTCAACATCGACAATTCCGCCGGAAGACCAACCGCGGCAACGTGCGATATCACGCGGTCGGCATCCGCTGCCGAACAATGACCGAGTTGCGCTGACAGTTTGAACGCAAGCCCAAGGCCAACCGCAACCCCTTCCCCGTGCAGCAGACCGCCGTCGTAGCCGTATTCGGCTTCCAGCGCGTGTCCGAAGGTGTGACCCAGATTCAGCAGTGCACGGCCATCATTCGGTTTCTCTTCGCGCTCGTCGTCGCCAACCACCGCTGCCTTGAACGCACAGGCTCGCTTGATCGCCTCTGCCTGCGCGTCACGATCGCCCCTCACAACACCGGAACCATGGCGTTCGCACCAGGAGAAGAACGCGGCGTCGCCAATCAGCCCCGCCTTGGCAACCTCCGCATAGCCGGCGCGTAATTCGCGCGGCGGCAGCGTGTCGAGCGTCGACGTGTCGGCCAACACCATGCGCGGCTGGTAGAATGCGCCCACCAGGTTCTTGCCGCGCTTGGTGTTCACCGCCGTCTTGCCGCCGACGGACGAATCCACCTGCGACAGCAGCGTGGTCGGGATTTGCACAAACGGCACGCCGCGCAGTGCCGTTGCGGCGGCAAAGCCCGCGAGGTCGCCCACCACGCCGCCGCCCAGCGCGATGACAGTGGTGCGGCGCTCGACCCGCGCGTCCAGCAACTGGTCCAGCACAGCAAGATACGACTCGAGGCTCTTGGACGCCTCGCCTGGTGGCACAATGATCTGGCCGGTAATGACGCCGGTCTCCGCCAGGCCTTGCACCAGCGTCGGCAAATGCAGCGCGGCGACGGTTGCATCGCTGACGATAATGGCCCGCTTCTGTGGCAGCCGCGGCGCGAGCAATGCGCCGGCCCTGTCCAGCAAATGGTCGCCGATGACGACGTCGTAAGTGGTGGAAGGCAGCGCCACCGTCAGCCGACGTGGCGGCTTCCAGGCAAGCAGCGCGTTCAGTACCTGCGTGGTCGTGGTGTCCGGGCTCTCGTCCCCGCAATCAACGATGACGTCCGCTTCGGCATAAACGGGATAACGCTCGTCGATCAGCCGCTGGAGGATCTCGCCGTGATCGCCATCGGCGAGCAGGGGACGATGCTCGCGCCCAGCGACCCGGCGCACCAGGGTGGGCAAAGGGCAGCGCAACCAGATCGATACCGCCTCGGTTCGCGCGGTCGCGCGCGTTTCCTGGTCGATGAATGCGCCGCCGCCGAATGCCAGCACCAGCGGATCGCCCGAGAGCAGTCGGCGGATAACCCGGCGCTCGCCGTCACGAAAAGCGCGTTCGCCATACCGTTCGAACAACTCGGGGATGGAACACCCGGCCGCGAGTTCGATTTCGGAATCGGCGTCGCGGAATGGCAGGCCGAGTCGCGCGGCGAGGCGCCGGCCGATCGACGTTTTGCCGGCGCCCATCAACCCGACTAGGACAATGCTGCGTCCAGACAGCGTGTCGGGCAGCGCAATTGTTTCACGGAGCGCAGTGTTGCGTGTCATAGCCGTGAAGGCTAGCACACCGCCCGGCGGGCGGCCACGACGGGTGCGCGGTCCAGGATGAGCGTCGAGCGGCTCGTGAGCAACCCAGGGCTGAAGCCCTTGGCTTTTGAAAGAAGCCCTGGCTTACCAGCTCGAGTCGAAAGGAAACTGGAGACTACGTTGACCGAGAAGTTCAAGACCGACGTGGGAATGCTTCCTCAGTTGGGGCCACTCGAAGGTCAGGCGGTAGACAACCCGCGGGGTTGGGACGAAACGGGCCTGACTGAAACGCCGCTCGGCAACCGGAGCGAGGAGAGCGGCTCGATTGAGCCGGTCACGAGCTCCGTATGGAGGCTCTCCGCAGCGTCTTTGTTCTTGATCGTCGCGGCACGCCCTTGATGCCGTGCTCCGAAAGGCGGGGTCAGCGGCTACTGGAACGCGGCCGGGCGCGGATCGCCCGCCGCTATCGCTTCACGATTCGTCTTGTCGATCGGACGGTCGCCGAGAGCGCATTACAGCCGGTTCAGATCAAGATCGATTCTGGCAGCAAGAGGACGGGCGTTGCCATCGTCCGGGAGACCAAGGGCGAGACCGACGTGCTGGCACTGGCTGAACTGGCGCACCGAGGCGCCCGTGTTCACGAGCGTCTGACAGCCCGCCCGGGGTCTTGTCGGCGGCGGCGCGCCAGGCCGCGCTATCGCGCAAAGCGCGTCGACAACCGCCGCCGGCCGACCGCATGGCTCGCGCCGTTGGTGCGCCATCGCCCCGACACGGTTCTGTCCTGGGTCCGCCGCCTCTGCCGTCTCGCGCCGGTCTGCGGGATTGCGATGGAGCTGGTGCGGTTCGACACGCAGAAGATGGACAACCTGGAGATTGCTCGCATCCTGTGTCAGCAGGGCACGTTGGCCGGGTGCGAAACCCGCGCGTATCTGCTGGAGACATGGGGGCGCCGCTGCGCCTCTTGCGACACCCGGAACGTGCCGTTGCAAGTCGAGCATGTGCCTCCCATGTCGCGCGGCGGCAGCAACCGCATCGCCAACCTTACGCTCGCATGCGTCCCCTGCAACGATGCGAAGGGTACCCGCCCGGTCGAGGTCTGCCTCGCCAACTGGCCGGCGACACTGCAGCGAATTCTCGCGCAGGCGAAGCGCCCATTGAACGACGCTGCGGCCGTCAACGCCACACGTTGGATGCACTTCAATGCCCTGAGGGGAACCGGTCTTCCGATTAAAACCGGCACCGGCGGCAGGAGCGGATGGGACCGCGCGCCGCCCGATGTTCCGAAGGCCCACGCGACCGATGGTGCCTGCAGCGGAGAAGTCCAGGCTCTGTCGGCATGGCGCCGGCCCGTCCTGTCGATCAAGTCCACTGGCCGCGGTGCCTATCAGCGCACCCGTCTCGACCGCTTCGGCCATCCACGCGGCACCCTGATGCGGGCAAAGCGGGTTGCCGGATTTGAGACGGGCGACGTGGTCCGCGCCGGGATACGGGGCGGCAAGAAAGCGGGCCACTGTGTTGGGCGGGCCGCAATCCGGGCCAGCAAAAAATTCAATATCCAAACCGCCGATGGTGTGGTGCAGGGCATCCATGCAAGGCACTGCGAGCGACTCGCGCGCAGCGACGGTTATGGCTACGCGCTGACGCGCGAACTCCGTTCCTCCCCACGGCTTATGCCCGGGGTATCCAGGAGCCTGATCTGATGATCCGCGTGTTCCTGTTTGTCATCGCGCTGGGCGCGGTTCTGCTAGCGGCGGGTATCGTCTATCTGGGCATGTTCCCGCCGAACCCAGCACCGCGCACGGTGCAGACGACGATTCCTGTCAACAAGATCCAGGGCCACTGATGGACCGCCACGTCGAGGCGTTCCTGGAGATGCTGGCCGCGGAGCGTGGCGCAGCGCGCAACACGCTGGCGGCATATGAAGCGGACCTGGCGGACTTTGCCACGTTCGCGGCAGGGCGGGGGTGTACCGGGGCCGGCGCGGATGGTGGCACGCTGGCCGCGTATATCTCCCAACTGCGCAAGGCCGGGCTGTCTGCGCGCACGGCGGCGCGGCGGCTGTCGGCGCTGCGGCAGTTTCATCGCTTCCTGCTGCGCGAAGGGATGCGGGCGGATGACCCGACGGCGCTGCTCGAGACACCGCGGCTGCCGCGGTCCTTGCCGAAATACCTCAGTGAGGCTGACGTCGACGCGCTCCTGCATGCCGCCGGCCGACGCGAGGGCCGAGGGGGCCTGGTGGCGCGGGCCGCGCTGGAGATCCTTTATGCGACAGGACTGCGCGTGTCGGAATTGCTGGCGCTGCCGCAATCGGCGCTGGCTGGCGACGCGGCATTGCTGCTTATCCACGGCAAGGGCGGGCGCGAGCGGATCGTGCCGCTGTCCGACGTGGCGAAACGGGCCGCCGCCGCATTGGCCACGGACAGTGGCGCGCAGCGATTCCTGTTTCCCGGGCGCGATCCGCGCAAGCCGATGACGCGCCAGGCACTCTTTCTGCTACTGAAGCAGGTGGCACTGACGGCGGGTCTCGACCCTGCGCGTGTGTCACCACACGTCCTCAGGCACTCGTTCGCGTCGCACCTGCTCGCACACGGCGCCGATTTGCGCAGCCTGCAGCTTCTACTGGGTCATGCGGATGTCGGCACGACGCAGATTTACACACACGTGCTGGCCGAACGACTGCAGCGGTTGGTGGAGGCGCATCACCCGCTGGCTCGATTGCCTGAGGCTCTCCCGCGCTGAGTGCGCCGGAGGTGTACGATGGAGGTTCCGATGCACGCTGAGGACGTCATTGCCGACAAGCGCCGCCCCTATACAGGCGCCGAATACCTGGCAAGCCTGTGCGATGGCCGGGAGGTCTACATCGATGGCGAGCGCGTGACCGACGTCACCACGCATCCCGCGTTTCGCAATTCCGTCCGCTCCATCGCTCGTCTGTACGACGCGCTGCATGACCCGGCGCAGCAGCCCGTTCTGACCTGCCCCACCGACACCGGATCCGGCGGCTATACCCATCGATATTTCCGCGTATCCCGATCGCGTGAGGACCTCATCGCCGCACAGGGCGCCATCGCCGCCTGGGCGCGCCTGACTTATGGTTGGATGGGCCGCACCCCCGACTACAAGGCAGCGTACACGAACACGCTCGGCGCCAATCCCGACTACTACGGTCCGTATGCCGACAACGCTCGCGCTTGGTACAAGCGCGCGCAGGAAACTGTGCCGTTTATGAATCACGCCATCGTCAATCCGCCGGTCGATCGCCACAAGCCAGCGGAACAAGTGAAGGACGTGTTCGTCAGCGTCGACAAGGAAACGGACGGCGGTATCATTGTGTCCGGCGCCAAGGTCGTCGCCACGTCGGCAGCGATGACACATTATAACTACATGGGTCAGAGTTCGAAGACGGCGACTGAAGACCTGGACATGTCGCTCATGTTCATCGTCCCGATCGATGCACCCGGCCTCAAGCTATTCTGCCGTACCTCGTATGAACAGGCTGCCCGGCGGAACGGCACACCGTTCGACTACCCGCTGTCATCACGGTTTGACGAGAATGATGCGATCTTCGTTCTCGACAAGGTGTTCGTGCCATGGGAGGACGTGTTTATCTATCGCGACCCTGCGCGGGTACTTTCGTTTTATCCACGTTCCGGTTTCATGCCGGGTTTCCTGTTCCAGGGCTGCACACGTTTCGCCGTAAAGCTCGACTTCATCTGCGGTCTGCTTCACAAAGCCCTACGCTGCACCGGCGGCGACGATGCACGCGGCAACCAGGCCTTACTCGGTGAGGCGATCGCATGGCGTCACCTGTTCTGGTCGCTGTCAAATGCAATGGCGAACAATCCCGATCCGTGGAAAGGCGACGCTGTGCTGCCGGAACTTCGTGCCGCACTGGCGTACCGCGTGTTTGCGCCGGACGCCTATCCGCGGATCAAGGACATCGTGGAGCGCACGGTCACGTCGGCGCTGATCTATTTGCCGTCGTCCGCGAAGGATTTCGCCAACCCGGCGGTCGAGCCTTATCTGCGGCAATACGTGCGCGGGTCGCACGGCATCGAATACGATGAGCGCATCAAGATCATGAAGCTCTTGTGGGATGCAGTCGGCACCGAATTCGGCGGCCGCCACGAGCTCTACGAGCGTAACTATGCCGGGGGCTGGGAAGACATCCGGATCCAAACGCTCACCGGCGCCCAACGTGGTGGCGATATGGCCGCGATGGAGGCACTGGTCGAGCAATGCATGGCAGACTACGACGCGAACGGATGGAAGAGTGAGACGTGGGATTAATCACGGCAGAGAAACGTGGGCAGGACTAGGAGTCAGGTTCGCCTTGAATTGGCACTTTCCCCAGTCCTGCGATAAGCGCGGTTACCTCCGCGATCACCGTCTCCACCGTCACAGCGTCCGTTCCTTTTGCCACCAGCGCCACACCATTGCCGCTCGGTCGGTAGAACGGATAGCTGCCTAGATCGACGTTCGGATGTTTGGCCTGGATCGTAGCCAGACCCTCCGCGATCACGCCCTCCGGTAATCCCAACGCGTGCACGGCGCGTGAAACGATCTTCGGACCGCCGTGCAGTCGCGGCGCCAGCCATTCCCACATCGACTGCATAACCCGCGGTACGCCAGCCATCACATAGACGTTGCCGATCTGAAAACCCGGGGCCACCGAAAGCGCATTCTCGATCAGCGTCGCGCCGCGCGGCATTGTGGCCATGCGCTGGCGCGCCGTGTTGAACCCGCCAGGGGGGTAGGTTTTCTCCATCCGGGCCCAGGCCTCCGGATGCGGCTCCCACGGCACGCCGAACGCGGCAGCGACACACTCGCTGGTAATGTCGTCATGCGTCGGTCCAATCCCGCCGGTGGTGAACACGTAATCGAACTTCGCCCGTACTTCGTTCACCGTGTCGATGATGATCTGTGCCACGTCCGGAATCACCCGTACCTCGCGCAACGGAATGCCGATCTCGCCCAGACCGATCGCGAGGAACCTGATATTGGCGTCCTGCGTGCGGCCGGACAGGACCTCGTTGCCGATCACCAGCAGGCAGGCGGTGGGATTGGTCACGGGCATGGCCGGCTCCTTCACAGGAAGTCGCGCAACAACGGGATCAGCGGCTTGTCCGCCGGTGGCATTTCATACTCGCCCAGCTTCTGTGGACGCACCCATTTCAGCGTCTGCTTCTCCCGCGGGGTCGGGATACCCTTCCAGCGGCGGCAGAGGTACAGCGGCATCAGCAAGTGGAAGCGTTCATAGGCGTGTGACGCGAAGGCAAACGGCGCCAGGCACGCCGCTGAAACGTCAATGCCCAACTCCTCCTTCAGTTCGCGGATCAGCGCGGTTTCCGGTGTCTCGCCCGGCAGCAACTTGCCGCCCGGGAACTCCCACAGCCCCGCCATCACTTTGCCTTCCGGCCGGCGCGCCAGCAGCACGCGGCCATCCACGTCGATCAGGGCGCAGGCCGCCACCAGCACCATCGGCTTGCTGGCAGAATCCTCGCCTGAAACGTCGGGAGGGCCGAAGATGTCGTCGCGCGTTGCCTCGAATTTCCACACCGGACGCTCGCCGGCACGGGCGACGGAATAGGCGCTCCCCTGGCCGGTCTGGCGGAAGCCGATGCGACGCAGCACCGCCGCTGAGGCGGGGTTGTCGGTTGCGACGTCGGCCAGGATGCGGTCCAACTCCAGGTTAGCGATGCCCCAGCGGACCATGCGACCGGCCGCCTCAGAGGCAACCCCGTGGCCCCAGTAGCGCCGGCCGACCCAGTAACCGAGCGTCGCGGTCCGCGGCTTGCCGTCCAGCCGCAGGCTCACCACGCCGAGCAGGTGTTCCTGTGGACCGTCATGGCCGGTGATGGCGAGCGACCAGGCGATGCCGTCGGCGAGGTCATGCACGGTTGAGGCGATCCAGTCGTCGGCGAGCTCGCGTGGATACGGGAAAGGAACGACGGCGAGGTTCCGCGTCACTTCCCAGTCGTTGATCAGCCGGTGCATCGCCTCGGCGTCGGCCGCAGCCAACGGACGAAGGATAAGACGGTCGGTTTTCAGCGGCGCGAATGAGGAGGGGGGCGATTCCTGGAGCGGGGCGCGTTGACGTGCGGCACGCGGCTTGCGCGGGCGCCGCGTGTTCTTGGGCGAATCGGCGGGGACGGGGGCGTGCGGCATGGAGGGCGGCAGCAAGGTGGCGCAGTGCGGGCGGGGGACGCAAGCACGTGTGCGCCGCGCGTGAAATGGGGCGGCATCTGTCGCACCCGCAGCACGTGGCGGCCCAGGACGACGACGTGCATGGCCATCCGGACGTCAAACATCACCAGCGTCGCGCCGCTTCACGCGGGTATCGCCAGAAGAATTGGATGCGCGGTCTGCCGAATGACCGCGATACGCTGGCTCGACGCTGCCACGGCACCGACGTTCTCGGTCGCAACCGCTCACTGGACTGAGCCCGGCGATCCGCCTGTCGGCATCATGCTCGGCCGGGCCGTCCGCACCAGCACGGCCGGCGGATGCCGTGAATCCGGGTGCCCCTCTCCCCCCTCGGCCCAGCCCATCGTAGGCTCGCCGCACTACGCGACCGAAAGGGCAGAGGACAAGACCATGCAAGCCAGCTTTGAGCACATCGCCGCCAGCGAGTCCGGCGCCATCGCCACGATCGAAATCCGCCGCGGTCCGAACAATTTTGTCGACACGGATATGGTTGCGGAAATCGCTGATGCGCTGGAGCACTACGACCGCACCCCGGCGATCCGCGCCATCGTGCTGTGCTCCGAGGGCAAGCATTTCTGCGCGGGCGCCGACTTCTCCAGCCGCGGTCCGGACGGGGTCGGCGTCGGAGCCAGACGAGGCCGGCACCTTTATAAAGAGGCGCAGCGGCTATGGCGTACCGGCAAGCCAATCATCGCCGCCGTGCACGGTGCGGCCGTCGGCGCTGGTGTGGGTCTCGCGGCGATGGCGGATTTCCGCGTCACCTGCCCCGAGGCGCGCTGGTCGGTGAACTTCACTCGCCTCGGCTTTCACCCCGGGTTCGGTCTGACCGCATCGCTTCCGCGGCTGATTGGCATGCAGAAGGCGGCGTGGCTGATGTACAGCGCCCGCCGCATCACCGGAGAGGAGGCGACAGCGCTCGGTCTCGCAGACCATTGCGTCCCGCTGGACCAAGTGCGCAGCAAGGCGCTCGCGGTCGCGACAGAAATCTCCCAATCGGCACCCCTGGCCATCGTCGCCACGCGCGAAACCCTGCGCCGCGGCCTGGCCGACGCCGTCGCGGCGGCCACCGAGCGCGAATACGAAGAGCAAAACTGGCTGCGCAACACCGAGGATTTCCGTGAGGGCGTCAAAGCGATGGCCGAACGCCGACTGCCGAACTTCAACGCACGCTAAGCACGCCCTCAGGATCCGCGGGTCGAAGGACATGTCTCACCCGCTCGGTTAACCGCCATCCTGGGCACGAGGGCCGTCGAACGGCGGTCCTCGTGCGCGCAGTTCATCGCCTGCCAGACGCACGGCGCACCGATCCGCCGGTTCCGCGGACGCAACCCTTCGGCCGTCAGGCACGTGGCAGATGGCGGTTCGCCGCGCCGGGATCGGGTCCGTAAAGACGGACTATCTTCAACGGGCAGTCAATGGGTGGACGGCCATCGCGGAGCCTCGGGACACCCGCCCGGAGGACCGGGGCGACCCCGACGCAGACTTCAACGCACGCGTACAAACTTGTCCACGCCGCGGTCGACCGTCAGTCCGGCATAGATATCCCCGCGTGAATCAACACCGACCCCGTGGACGTGCCGGCTCTCCAGGCGCGTCAGCACAGCGCCCTTGCCATCGCGCACGCAAACATATGCTGGCTTGTCACCATCCTCTTGTTCGGCGAGATAAAAATTGCCGTCCGTGCCGCGGGTGATGTCGTTCGGTCCACCCATTCCGGTCCATTGGCCAAGAAATTCACCGTCTGGGGAAAAGATTTGGACGCGCTTGTTCGAGCGGTCGGCGACACAGAGATTGCCGGAATCATCGATCGCGATGCTGTGCGGCAGATGGAACTGGCCCGGGCCGTGACCCGGCTCACCCCATGACGTCACCAGCTTGCCATCTGACCTGAAGCGGTGCACGCGCGCGTTGCGATAGCCATCTGTGACGTAGATATCACCGTTGGGATGCGGCAGCATCTCGGTGGGGTGGTTGAACGGCCCGGCGGCACGGACCGCAAGCCAAGGCGCGCCGGTACAGCCAGTATCGGAATACACACCGCGCTCGCCGAGCGTCAGCAGCACCTTGCCATCCAGAGTGAAGGACTTGGCGACTGAGTCTGAGCGGTCGGTCGTGTAAACCGTGTCGCCAACAATTTTCAGGCCGTGCGGATCGGTGACCTCGCCGCTGCCCCAAGCGCCAAGGTATTTGCCATCCCGGTCGAACACGACCACCGGCGGATCCCGGCGCTGAAACACGTAGATACGGTCATTAGTGTCAGCCGCCACGCGGCTCACGAGGCCGAACCTCTCGCCGCCAGGAAGTTTGAAGAAGTCACGGATGAGTTCGTAGGTGTAAGCGCCGGTACCAAGCCTTGCCATTGTCGGAGTCCTCCCATACGAGACTGCGTGCATGCGGGCAGAAGAGAGTGACGCGGGCAAGAGGCGGCAGCCCTAGGCACTCGTCGTACCATCTCGCGATCGTCAGAACCATGTGACCCGCAGATGTGGTTTCATCGCCCGCGAGAATGTGCCTCACTGCACCGTGAAAGGCCCGGCACCATGAAACACATCGGCTACCTTGCGGCTGCGCTTCTCCTCGCGAGTACAATCGGGCCCGGCGCCGCGCAAGCAAATGTCTGCCGGGCTGGCAACCTGAGCTGCCCCACCACGATGCCCACAGGCGGATACTGCGAGTGCACGGCGCATGGCGTGACAAAAGACGGCACCGTCGTGGAGTCACGCGATCACCATGGCCGGATCAACGCCACGGCAGGCGGGTGCGGCGTGCATCCGAACTCGCCGGGTTGCCGCTGATACTCGGCCGTGCGCGGCAAAGGGGCGCGACCAGACTACGGATCCACGCATCCTGGGCCGGCCTGCGGATATGCGGTCCACTTGTGATCGGCCACAAAGACCAACCAGCGCCGGTGTTCGACGGCCGAGAGCACCGTCTTGGGACAGGCGACGGTGAACACCTTTAGCGGAGCAATGCCGCGGAGGTTGCGGTTGGGATGGAAACATCCAGGCCCTGCCGCCGGGTAGAGCGGCCAGCCTTGCTCGACCGCATAGGTGGGCCACTGCGCCCGCTCCTGCGGTGACGCATTCTGTGCCGGACAGGCCACGTCGAACATGCGTATCTGGGCGAGGAACGCATCGGGCGACTGCCGCTCCTCAAGCTGGTTGGCCGTGTAGAAGATCCGCTGGACGCAATAGCCGATGCTGTCGGACAGGACGCACGGGCTGAACATCAGCGCGATCATGAGCAGTGCCCGGGTGCGTGGCGACGGCCATCGCAATTTCGGTATCGGCACGTGCGGCATGCGCATCACACGCGGCATGCGAATATTGAGGCTTGCTCCCGCCGTGCTTGCGTAGGCCATTGCGTCCTCCTAGCACCGAGGCGAATCCTCTGCGGCCACTGTCGGCAATCTCTGTCCGGCCGATCGGTGACCGACTATGACCGTGCAGCACTCCCTGTCGGTGTGCAAGGCGGCGGCAGCGAGCGGCATCCGGCCCGCTGATGGTATGCCTACGGTCTATGCGCCCGTAGAAACATCCGGACGTGGCGCAGCGCCAGTGGAATCCGCTCCGGCACGTCCTTCCACGGATACAGACTGACTTGTGCATTCGGTGCCAGCATGGCCGACTCCATCGCCACCGCGTACGGATGCGCCGGTACGTCGTCCGGCAGCACCAGGATCGGCGTGCGGCAGTCGCGTACGAAGTCGCGGGTCACGGTGAACACGAAGTCAGGATTGCTGCCGTACATCTTCTTTAGGAACGCGTCGACCACCGTCATCGTGACATCAGAGCGACGTTCGCACAGCGGCGGACCCCAACCTTTGATGTTGTTCTCGTAGAACAAATTGGGCAGCTCCTTACGAAAGCCGCTGGGTTGCGCGAGCACGGCGGCGACGACACGATGTGACGCCCGCTTCAGCATGTTCCAAATGAACGGACCGCCGATGCAGAAGCCCATCACCATGAATTTGTCGATGCCCAGATGATCCATCAGCCCGAGCTGATCGTCGGTGTAGGCGTCCCACGGACGATCGATCTCCACGGGGCCTTCTGACCGGCCGCCATTGGCGTTACGCAGATCGGCAGCGATACAGCGGTACTCGGTCTTGAATTCGTCAATCGCGTTGAACGGTCCCTTGCGGGTGACGAACTCGATGGTCGAGTTCAGGCCGCCCCCGGGGATCAACAGCAGCGGAAAGCCAGTACCGACCTCTTCGTAATGAATGCGGACCTGGCCTTTTTCGTAAATCGCCATGGGCACCCTCCCCTCTGTTGATCAGCAGTGGATGCTAACGCGAGAACGGGCACGCGGGAACCCGGCTCGGGGTCGGCCCGCCGGTGACAGGGTACCCGGCATGAACGGGTTCACCGGATCGTTCGTCAATCAGGCGGGTCTCCCGAGCGCCACGT
>JASHQG010000179.1 GCA_030037665.1 Acetobacteraceae bacterium | reverse complement strand
GCCGGCATCCGGGTCGATCGCGTAGGCTTCGATGGAACCGGACTTCTTACCCTCGTAGTCGTCTATCTCGTTGGTGACGTAAAGGAAGCGTTCGGTCGGATCGAGGGCGACGAAGGACGGATTGGCGCTCGGCACCTGCTGCACCGGTGTCAGCGCGCCGGTCTGAGGATCGAAGCGGAACACCGAAAGCCCGATCGGATTGTCGTTGCCACCGCCCGGCGGATTCTTCGTGTACGAGCCGACATACACGTAAGTCGGCTTACCAGCGTCTGCAGCCCGCGCCTCGGGACTGGACACGGCTAGTAATGCTGCACCGGCGAAGCCGGCGGCGACCACTCCGCGGCGTTCAATGTGCCGCGTCGCCGGAATTGCGTCTTTTCCGTCCATCGCTCGTGTCCTCCCAGATCAGGCGTTGGTCTTCTTCTAATGGAACCTTAGCGGATTTTCAGCGTCCTGCACATCGCAAGAGGTCGCTCCCGAGTCGTACTGATGATCCCGGTACGGGCGCCCAGTCGTACCAATGGGAAGGTGACCTCGCCAGTAGTTCCTATCTGTCAGCCGCGCCAGATGGCGGCGGAGGAGTTCGCAGATTGACCATTCGCGGCGGCAGGCCTCCTTCCAGGCCAGGTCGTCCCTGGAAACATCGTCCGACATGTGTCCCAACCTTCCGGCAACGTTCGGGTTTGGGATTCACACATATGCGGCAGCAACGGAAACCAAGTTCTCAAAAAGTCGGCAATTGTTCATTCGTACGACAATCACCAGTCCTTGTTGTCTCCGATTCTGTAGTCCCATCAATGGTGGCAACGCGACACCCGACGCCCTGCCTCATGCCGTCGCATAACTCGCACGTCCGATGGCGAGCAGGATGCCCGCTTCGTTGGCAATATCGACATCCACCACCCCAACGCTACGTCCGTTGCGACGCACGCGAGCCGTCGCGATCAAGGCGGTGTTGATCGCCGGGCGCAGGTAATCGACGCGGAAGTTGATCGTTGGCAGTGGCCGGCCGAGCAACATGACCAGCGCATAGTCGCCCACCGTGTCGATGATGGCGGCGATCGGCCCCCCATGCCACTGGCCGCTACCACGCCCTCGCTCGAATTCCGGGCGCAACGGCGCACGCATCACGATCTCCGTGCGCTCAGGAGCGACGGAAACCACTTCCAACTTCAAGAATTCGATGAACGGCGAGTGCGCCAGCATCTGCTGTATGCGCTCAGCGGAGAGCGGCAGCCTTTCGCTCATGGCGTCACCACGATCTTGCCGAACACCTCACGCGATTCCAGGCGCCGGATCGCCTCGGCCCCTTGCTCCAGCGGCAGCGTCGCATCGACGATACCCTTGATCCTGCCCTCCTGCACCATGTCCAGAAGCTGCAGCACATCCCCACGCATCCAGCCATTGGAGCCGAGCACTTTCAACTCGAAGGTCCAGATGAAACGCATATCCTCTTTTGGATCGAATCCAGCGGTCGCGCCGCAGGTCAACAGCCGTCCGCCGACCCGCAGCACGCGCAGCGACTTCACCCAGGTATCGCCGCCGGTGTAGTTCACCACCACGTCGACGCCGCGATCCGTGCCGCTGCCGCGCCGGTTCGGCTTGCCGTACAACGCATAGATCTCGTTTACGAAGTCCTGCGTGGTGTAGTTGATCGTATGATCGGCGCCCATGGCACGCAGCCGCGCCGACTTCTCATCAGTACCGGCGCACGTGACCACCTCGGCGCCCACGATTTTCGCAAGCTGGAGACAGCAGATTCCGACACCGCCGCTTGCGCCCAGGATCAGGACCTTCTCGCCTGCGGTGACGTGGCCGTTGGTGTACATCATCCGCAGCGCCGTGCCGTATGCGCAAGGCAGCACCGCGGCGTCAGGGAACGACACGCCCTCCGGGATCCGCATCAGCTGATGGGCGCGGACGCGGCAATACTCGGCCAGCCCGCCGTGTACGGTTTCGCCGATCAGCCCGCCCTCGACACGGTTGATCGGATCCGCCAGCACGCGGTCGCCGATGGACCAGCTGGTAACGCCCGGACCGATCGCGATGATCTCGCCCGCGACGTCGAGGCCCATGATCGCCGGCTTGGGGATCTTGATCCCCGGCATGCCGCGTCGGGTGAACACATCGTGGTAATTGAGCGAGCAAGCGCGCACCCGGATCACGACGTCGCCTTCGCCCGGTGTCGGATCAGGGAAATCTGTTTCCAGCCGCAGCATGTCGTTGCCGCCATGCTCACGCAGCACCAAGGCCCTCAAGACTCTCTCCTTCTTTGTGCCTGGCGGTTGCTCATGCCCGCTCGACAGCCAGTTTCTTAAGCGATGCGCGATCCACCTTGTTGGTGCCCGCGAGCGGCATCTGGTCCAGGAACCACACCCGGCGGGGGTGTTGATAGGCAGCGGCGCTCTGCAGGGCGTAGATCTTCACCGCATCTTCCGTCAGCTCCGCACCGGGGCGGGGAACGATGAAGGCGACCGGCTTCTGGCCCTTGATCTCGTCTTCCACGGGAACGACCACAGCTTGGGCCACCAGCGGGTGTTGTTCCAGCATCTTCTCCACTTCGCCCGGATAGATGTTCTCACCGCCGCAAACAAACATGTCGTCAGCGCGCCCGACAAAAAAGAAGAAGCCGGCAGCGTCGCGGGTAAACAGGTCACCGGTATTGTAATAGCCATCCGGAGTCATCACCCGACGGGTAATATCCGGCAGGTTGTGGTACTCATTCATGAGTGCCGGACAGCGCATCTGCAATATCCCATTGTCGGCATCGGAGCCATCGAGGTCGACCAGACGCAGGTCGACATGCGGGTGCTGTACGCCCACCGAGAGCGGTGGCGTTGGCAGCCCGTTCGGATGCGGCCCGAACACGATCGGGCCGGCTTCGGTGGTACCGTAGCCGTTGCTGATCTCTGCGCGTGGGAACAAGCGCCGCGTGGCCGCCATCAGGGCGGCCGAAACCGGCGCCGAGCCCATCCGCACCCCCGTCACAGACGAAAGCTCGGTTCGGGCGAGCAGGTCTTCCTCCTGCAGCATCAGCGCCACCATCGTGGGAACCGAAGTGATCGCGCTGCAGCGATACCGCCCGATCGCCTCGATATAACTGCGGGTCGTGAAACTGGGTAGCATGACGATGGTGTTGTGCTGGGCGAGCGCGGCTTGACTGACCGCGAGGGCGTTCATGTGATAGAGTGGCGCCGCGACCAGGACGCGCTGCGTGGCGAGTGGCACGTCGCGCCGGCGCTCTTCCAGAACCCACAGATGGCTCTGATGTGACAGCACCACCCCCTTCGGGCGGCCGGTCGACCCAGAGGTGTAGAGAAACATGGCCGGCTCGGCTTCCGCCGGCGTTACCGGCTCGAAGGGGCCTGGGTCGAGCAACGTATCCAATCCCGTGTCGCCCGGCGCGCCGAACACGAGATGCGGCAGGTCCGGCGGGGACAGATGCAGCCTTTCATGGTCGCACAATACCAGCCTCGCGCCGGCATCACGCAGGATGAAGTCGATCGTCGCTGCTGGCAGCTTGAAATTCACCGGCACCGAGACCAATCCGGCACGCATGGTGCCAAGGAAAGCAGCCAGGTATTCGGCGCGGTTCGCTGCCAACACGCCGACGCGGTCACCACGCTTGAGGCCCCGGCGCAGCAGGCCACGCGCGATGGCATCCGCCAGCGCGTCGAATGCGGCGTACGTATAGTATGCCGGTTGAACCTCGTCGCGCAGGTCGACCAGGGCGAGTGCGTCGGGATCGCCTTGCCGCTGGATGGCGGCGCCGAGATTTTGCGCGAGCATGCCCGCCCTGCCGTCCATCGCGCTCAGGCCTCAAACGCGATGGCAACGTTGCCCGCAACACTGGCCGGCACCAGAAGGTGCCCGTCGCGCACCGCAGCGCGCGCGCCGATGATATCCCGGGCCTGCCGAAAGGACGTGGTCTTGAGGCTCACCTGAGCCATGAAGGCGAGCCGCCCGGCGGCATCCGGCATCGCGTCGCCGAGCCGGTCTGCGATCGTTGCCGTTGAAACGATCTCGATCACGGCGCGCCCGGCGATGAAGCGCAGTCTGCCTGCCGCTTCGCGACTGGGCACGTCACCGAACATGCGTGTGAGCAGTGCGGCGACCGCATCGGGACGGTCCGCGCCGATCAGCAGGCCGGTGATTTCCTGCGCACCATTCGGATGGCGCTGCCATTCCGGGCGCCAGACCAGGTCACGGGTGAAATGCTGACAGAAATATAACCGTCCGAACGGTGCCTCCTCGCGATTGAGGTGAGTGGTGCGGAACCGGGCATCGTGCGTCGTGCGGTCGGCAAGCGTTACCGGGCGTGAGAAGGATTGCGGCTCGCGCACGCCAACGCCGCGTGCCTGCAGGTCGCGATAGCACGCATCGGCATCGTCGGTCGCAAAGACCAGGCCGTTCAAGCCGCGCGGAAAGCTCCCCAGCTCCTGTCGAATCATGCCGCCGGGCCCCCCCGGAGACAGCAATTCAAGATAGTTGGTTGCAAACATCGCGAGGTGATTGGACGAACCAAGTGTGTGATGCCCGCGCGCGGTAAGATCGAAGCCGAGTGCGTGGTAGCTCGATGCGGCGGCACCCAGATCTTCACCGACGTCAAGCACAAGGTGGTCAATTGCAGGCAACAACGTTTCAGCTCCTCCGTACGTCTTCCGTTAGCACGACAGGTCCGTGCCGTACTGCTGGGGTCGACCCCATAGAAGAATGGCTTTCTTCTGAAGTGCAAGTGTCGCTGTCAAAAAAGGTCCTTTTTCTTCAAAATAGGGTGTTCGGCCGGTTCTCATCTCACCAAAGAGCGGCGTCGGGCGTGCAGCGTGGCATCCCGGGCGGTCCGACTCGCGGCACGGTCACCGGCACCAGAGAGCACATCCCGCGGGCGCCAGCGAGTGACGTCAGACCGGTCACGGTTCCGTCCAGCCGGCGACGCCACGCCGCTGCGGCGAGCTGCTTTCGGGAAACCCGCATCTCACGCCTGGTCATCAGGATCCTGCGGTTCCCAGAACACGACGCGGACGTGCAGCCAGCGTACGGCAGCGGTGGCGACGATCCCGATGATGGCGAGCAGGATTGCGGCCGCGAACATGGTGGCCACGCTCATGTTCACCGTGGATGACGCGATGAGGTAGCCGAGGCCTCGCTGTGCTGAAACGAACTCGCCCACAACCGCGCCGATGAGGGCGAGGCTGGCCCCGATCTGCAGGCCGGCGAAGATGCTGCCTGCGGCAGAAGGAAGCTTCACGTGGCGGAAAATGTACCAGCGTGATGCGCAGGAGGCGCGGCAGAGATCGATCAGGTCGCGATCCGCGCCGCGGATGCCGACGACGACGTTGACGAAGAGGGGAAAGAAACAGATCAGCACGATCAGCACGACTTTGGAGGTCAGGCCAAAGCCGCACCAGACCACGATTAGCGGCGCGAGGGCGACTTTCGGCATCGCCTGCAGCGCGACGATCAACGGGAAGAGGAAGCGCTCGAACAGACGGGACTCCGCAAGTAGCACGCCGAGCACGAGCGCAATGCAGCTGCCGAGAGCGAAGCCAATGACTGACGCTTCGAGCGTGGCGGCGATGTGCGGCCAGAAGCTGCCGTCGGCGAACCCTCCCCAGAGAGCGGCGCCGACAGCCTCCGGCCCAGGCAGGAGATAGGGCTCAATCCGCAGCATGCGCACCACAGCCAACCAGGCAGCGATCACCACGATCAGGGTGACGAGGGGAGGCGCAGCACGGACGACGAAACGCATCACGGGCGTGTGGCGGCGGCATCGAGTGCATGGCGGATTTGCCCCGTGAGGGCAGCGAACCCGACGGTCTCGAGAACAGAGAGCGGGCGTGGGCGCTCGAACGGAACGTCGATGGTTGCGACGATCCGGCCGGGTCGTGGGGACATGACGACGACACGGTCGGACAGAAACGCCGCCTCGGCGATGCTATGGGTGACAAACAGGGCCGTGCGGGCGTTGCTGAGCCAAAGCCGCTGCAGTTCGACCATCAACTCCTCGCGGGTCAGGGCGTCGAGCGCGGAGAACGGCTCATCGAGCAGCAGGACCTCGGGTTCATGAACCATCATGCGTGCAAGGCCGACGCGCTGCTGCATGCCACCGGAGAGCTCGCGTGGGAAGTTGGAGGCAAAGCCGGCGAGCCCGACCAGCGCGAGCAGGGTTTCGGCATGATGCTGACTTTCTTTCCGGTCGCGGCCCTGGGCCGCAGCGGGGACAAGTACGTTCTGCAGCACCGTCTTCCATGGCATGAGCGTGGGCCGCTGAAAGGCGATCCCGACGCGTCGGTCCGGGCCAACGATGTCGGCGCCGTCGATGCGGACGGCCCCGCGGCTCGGACGGAGTAGGCCTGCGAACAGCTTCAGAAGCGATGACTTGCCGCAACCTGAACTGCCAATCACGGAGACAAACGCGCCGCGAGGTACGTCGAGATCGACGCCGCCGAGCGCAGTGATGCTCCCGTTGCGGGTGCGATAGACAAGGCTGGTGTCGGATGCCTGCAGCAAAGTCTGATCAGTGCGCCGCGCGCGCACGTTTGATCAGCGCAGCACGGTCGAACTCGCTGAATTCCGGCACCAGCGCGTTGCTGAACAGACGGTCAATCGGAATGTCGCTCGTGGTAAATTCCCCGGACTGCTGCATCGCCTTGACATAGTCATGAATGATCGAGAGATCGAACTGACCGAGGACACGGTCATTGCCGGTCTCATCGTGCAGGTCCTTGGTCGTGGTTTTGGTGATCGCCTGGAGGGCATCTCCGAGGTTCCTCGCGAGGTCACCCTCTTTCGGCTTCGCTTCGGGGTGTGCGCGCCAGAATGCGTCGACACAGAATTTCGGGTTCGCGTTGCAGACCACGGTGGCCTCGGCAATCACGCGACCGAAGCGGGCGAGCAGGTCGGGCTGGTTTTTCAGCGTATCCTGGTGCGCCACGTAGGCGTTGCTGATCATGCGTCGATAGGCATGCGGAAAGGTGAGGCGGCGGACAGGGGTACCCTGTTCCTCTAGCATGTCGATCCAGTTCTCATTGAAATTCAATGCCGCGACGCGACCGGTGCGAAGCGCGTTAAAACCCGCGCCGAGCACGCCGACCGCAACGATGTCAACGTTGCGGCCGGGAGCGAGGCCGCTGATGCGCAGGAGCGAACGGGTCTGCGGGATGGTACCCCAGGTCAGAGCGCCGACACCAATGGTACGGCCCTTCAGGTCCGCGATCGTTCGCACCGGACTGCTGGCGAGGACGGCGAGTTCAAGGCCGTTGTACGGGTTGGCATTGTAGAAGAACACGACGGGTAGGGGCGCGTTGCCGGGCTGGTAAGAAGCGAGCACCGGCTCGGTCAGTGGCAGCCCGACCGTGATCTGCTTTGTGGCGACCTGCGGCAACAACGCGCCGGCGCCCTGGAAAACCACGAACTCGGGTTCGAGATTCTCCTTTTTGAACAGGCCCAGTTCCGCGGCGGCTGCCATGGCACCGCCGTCGGCGACGCCCTGGGGAATGGCAAGGCCGATCGTGATGTGCTCGGCGCGGACAAACGGGATCGCGGTCAGAAAAAGCACGATTGCAGCTACGAAATGCCGCATGTCACGGTGTCCGCGGCACGTGGCGCTCACGTGCTTCAGCAAGAAACGCAAGAACGGCGGCCCAGGATTCAGCGCCGGCCCGGGCATTGCCGGCGGCTGTGCCGCCATAGGCAAGTTCGATGCGCGAGACGGGATGTGGGCGGCAAAGAACGGTCGTAGGGACGTAGGGATAGGTGATGGTGTGCCCGGCATCGTCATAGGAGAGAGCGACGACGCGGTACGGGTGGCCATGCGTTGCAAGCCGCTCCGCAGCAAGCTCGACGAAGCGCGCGGAGGGCCAGAGCGCGTCATCGCGGCCGCCGATCAGCATCACCGGACCCCTGATGCGCTCGACGGGGATCGCAGCGCGGGAGACGGCCTGGGCGTCCTGCAGGGCCGCGAGGAACGCGGGGGTCTGGCGTTTCGGGCTTGGGCCGTTGTCGAACAGTCCCCAGTCCGCGCGCGGGTTGTTTGCAGCAAGGACTGGGAGCATGCGGCCGCGCCAGGACCACGTCGGGGAATGCCGGTCTTCGCCCGGGCGGCCGGCATTAAGCACGCCGTTGGTCACCGAGCTCGGCACATAGGCAACGACGGCATCGATCAACTCCGGCATCGCGGCGCCAAGCAGGAGCGACAGCTCGCCGCCGCGGGAGACGCCGGACACCGCGAGGAAGCCGTCCCTCGGCGTGAGGCTGCGGCGCGCCCAGTGGAGGGCAGATTCGAAATATTCGAGCCGCGTCTGCGAGATCGTGGGAGGCAGACCGGGCGCACCGAAATAACCGAGGGCGAGCGCGGCGTAGCCATGCGCGGCGAAGAGCGCCGCGCGCGACTCCATCAGTCCGCCACCTGATCCGGCGAGCATGACAACCAGGGGATGCGGCCCCGGGTCCGGCGGGGTGAAAAGGGTGCCAACGATGCCGTTGTCGTGGATCGCGGTCACCTCCACGCCCGGAGCAAGGAACAGCTGAACAAACGATGCCGCGGCCCTGGAGCTGGATGCTTCCGCGGTGAGGTGCACCGTCTGCGGTGCGGTCTGGTCGAATTGCGTGCCCAGCGGCAACGCCTCTCCCGTCTGGTGCATCGAGCAGACCAGGCCCATGGGGGCAATTCCCGCGTAGGTGCCCGAGACGGGTGCGGAGGTGGCAATATCAACACCGCCATCCGAATCAGACACGAAAACCGCTTCGCCCTGCCACGTGCTTGCATCGTTCTGGCGCAGCGTCGAGGTGACTGTGATGTGCTCTCCCGGCGCGAAGCCCCGAAGCGAAATCCGCCGCGGCACATCGATTGTCGCAATGCGCGGATCCACAGCGATTTCTGGATCCGTCTGCGCCATCCCGGTTCCCGAACTGTTCGATGCAGCATTGTTCGCACCGCGGGTCGTGTCAAACCGCGATGCCGGTCATGTGTAGTCCGAGGCGATGCGCTGCGGGCCGCGCCGATTTGGACTGCCTCGTGATCCCCCAACCGCAGCTCTGCGGCTTGTTCAGCACAGAATAAAGCAGGCGGCACGCTCCGCGAGGCCCGCAGGTGGAAGTCGTCGTCGATTGCTACGCCTTGGGGTGCCGGAGACTCGCAGCAGGATGAGCGCACAGCAGGCCGCCGGACCAAGTCGCGTTCGGGATGAAACGGCTCGCTGGCCGTTGCTCCGCGCAGCAAGTCCGGCCGCACGGCACCGGGCAGGCAAGCTTTCACGCAGAGAGGACGGCGGCGGCGGTCGAGCACCGCGGGACAGCCCGGTTCGGGTTCAGGACATAACCTTCTACGCCGTTCAAGATTCGCAGAGGGCTCCGGAGCTTACGTCCAATTTCGCAACGTGAACGGCACCTGGCAGTTGTCCTTTCGCTGACGCTTCGCCCCCACCGACGCCTTGGCGCAACGCGACTCGCGATGCGATAAGCGCGACATGCGTGTCCTGCACCACCTGCCGCTGTCGCCCTATTCCCGCAAGGTCCGCCTCGCTCTGGCAGAGAAGCGCCTGCTCGCCGACCTCCGCACCGAGAGAGTCTGGGACCGCCGACCGGAATACCTCGAGTTGAACCCCGCCGGCACCGTTCCCACGCTGGTCGAGGACAATGGCCTCGTGATCGCCGACTCCGCCGTCATCTGCGAGTACCTCGAGGAGGCTTATCCCGACACGGCCCTGCTCGGCCGCACGCTTGCCGAGCGGGTGGAGGTCCGTCGACTCACCGCCTGGTTCGACGGCAAATTCGCAGCCGAGGTCACCCGCAACCTGTTTGGCGAAAAGTACATGAAGCGCCTCACTGGCCGGGGCAATCCGGATCCCGCGGCAATCCGCACCGGCTATGTCGCACTGCGCTATCACATGGAATACATCGGTTGGTTGGCCGAGACGCGGAAATGGCTGGCCGGCGGCGTACTCTCGGTGGCGGATTTTGCCGCCGCAGCTCACCTCTCAGCGTTGGATTTCATCGGCGACGTGGACTGGAGCGTGTCGGCGTCGGCGAAGGACTGGTACGCCCGCATCAAGTCCCGCCCGAGCTTCCGCGGCCTGCTGCAAGACCGCGTCCCAGGCACCACGCCACCGGACCATTATGACGATCTGGATTTCTGAGCGGCTCTCGTCGCGCGCCACGAAGTGCCTCCCTCCCGTTGGGGGAGACGGCCAGGGACACGGTCGGGCCGAGTTAACGTGGCCCCTCCCCTGCTCCCCTTTCCCAAAGGGAGGGGAGACAACTCGCCCGTGGCCATGACAGCCACACACGCGACCGCTGCCGAACTCATCGCGGTGATCGTTGCCGTCACCAGGGACGAGCCGCGCGTGCTGACCATCGAGGACGGCAGCGCTCTCCCCTCCGGTCCGTTCGAATCCAACCACCGATCGCTGCAGGCGGCCGCTCGATCTTGGGTTGAACGCCAGACCCATCATCCTCTCGGCTACATGGAACAGCTCTATACGTTCGCGGATCGGGATCGGACGGCACGCGGGCAACGGGTGGTGTCCGTCTCTTACCTCGGCCTCACGCGGGAGGAGCGAAGGCCGGCCGACCGCGGCACTGGCTGGCAACCCTGGCACCGATACTTCCCCTGGGAGGACCGTCGCAGCACCGGCACGGCGCCGATCGACGCGCTGACCACGCCCATGCTCGGCTGGGCCGATTCCGCAGCCGACGCCATGCTACGCTGGGAGCGAGCCAACCGCATCGCGATCAATTTCGGGCTGCAGGGCCAGGTCTGGAATGAAGAACTCGTGCTGCAACGCTACGAAACCCTATGGGAGGCTGGCCTCGTGCCCGAGTCAGGCGGCACCAGCGCGCCCGGTCAGGCGATGGCGCACGACCATCGGCGCATCCTTGCCACCGCCATCGCACGGCTCCGTGGCAAGATCAAATACCGCCCGGTGGTGTTCGAGCTGATGCCAGCATCCTTCACCCTCGGGCAACTGCAGCGCACGGTGGAGGCGCTCGCCGGGCGCCGCCTGCACAAACAGAACTTCCGCCGCCTGATCGAGCAGCAGGACCTGGTCGAGGATACCGGTGCCATGGCGACGGAGACGGGCGGCCGCCCCGCCAAGCTCTTCCGATTCCGCCGCGCCCTCCTGGCCGAGCGCGCCGTCGCCGGGACAAAATTGCCGCTGGCACGATAGGCTTCACCCGAGCTTTCCCCGAGCCCGCGCAATGCCGCATAGAGACCACGGCAGTGCGTTGTTTGCCGGTCAGGAACCTTCTGTCGGCCGGTTGGTGACCCTTGCCGCTCCTGGCTTCAATGGCTGCCGGCAGGCCTGACCGTTAGCGCTTCAGAGTTTGCGCCGCCTCCATCACCTCGGCCGCGTGACCGGCCACGCTGACCTTGCGCCAGACGCGCGCGATCTTGCCTGCCTTGTCGATCAGGAAAGTGCTCCGCTCCATGCCCATGTATTTCCGCCCGTACATGGATTTCTCCACCCATGTGCCGTACTTGTCGGCGACCGCGTGGCTCTCGTCCGATGCCAGCGGAAACGTCAGCTCATATTTGGCAGCGAATTTCTCGATCGGCGGCATCTTGTCGGGTGATACGCCGATGACCTCGATACCCAGCTTGCCAAGCGCTGGCAGCGCTTCCTGGAACGCGCAGGCTTCCTTAGTGCAGCCGGATGTATTCGCCTTCGGATAAAAATACAGCACGAATGGTCGGCCTTTCATCGACGCCAGGCTGACCGTCCTACCGCTGCTCGCCGGCATGGAAAATGCCGGTGCTGCGTCGCCCTGCTCTACGCTCATCGAGTCCTCCACGAGAAACCGCTGCCCCGAGGCAGCGGAGGGATGGCGGGCCGCGCCTGCGCAGCGCCCGCGATTCCGCGACGGTCCGCCCGTCGCGCACACGCGGACGGCACCCCTCCGAGAAAATGGTCTAAGAGCGAGCGATGCCACTGTCGCGACGTCTCGGCCTTTGGTTGGGGCTGGCACGTCTGGGGTTTTGTCATGCGACCCCAGAGCTGGGCGCCGAGGCGCCCAGGCTCAGAAAAAGCCGTCTGCATTGGCCGGCGGTGCATTACGTGCTGACCTCCCCCACAAGCCGTACAAACGCCGCGCGCACGTCGCGCGCCAGCGCGTCCAGCGTGGCGCGTAACCCGGCCAAGTCAACCGCCTCTGCACCCGCCGCATTGACGGCGCGCAAGAGCGGGCGCACCGAGACCTCGGGCAGGTCCTCTGTGGTCACCCGGCCAACCGCTATGCGCAGCATTCCCTGCACGGTCCGCCAGATCCGGTCGGCCCGGATCAGCAATACCGCGTCCTTCTTCGCCAGCAATCCCACGTCCTCCAGCCGGCGCAACGCGATGCGCGTGGTCTGGCTGCACACGTTCGGGTGCTTGCGTGCATGCACCAGTTGCAGTGCCTGGGCGATAAACTCCACGTCGACCATGCCGCCGATTCCCAGCTTCACATCCCACGGCCCGTCCGGCGGCAGATCGCGCTCCATGCGTGCCCGCATGGCCGCGGCGTCGGCGCGCGCTTTATCCGGATCATGCGCAGCGACCAGTGCATCGGCGATTGCCGCCTCGATCCGCGCGCGGAACTGCGGCGCGCCGGCGACGACCCGAGCGCGTGTCAGTGCCATGCGCTCCCATGTCCATGCATCCTCGGCGTGATAGCGGCGGAATGCGCTCAGCGATACTGCCACCGGGCCCTTGTTGCCGGACGGCCGCAGCCGCATGTCGACCGCATAGAGCGG
Source organism: Acetobacteraceae bacterium (assembly GCA_030037665.1). GTDB lineage: Bacteria > Pseudomonadota > Alphaproteobacteria > Acetobacterales > Acetobacteraceae > JASHVB01. The sequence continues at coordinate 6,779 of JASHQG010000179.1, read as the reverse complement.
ACCATCGACGCCCGGCGCCGTCACTGCGGCGACATACGAATGCGCGGCGCGCACGAACCATTGGCTCGCCGGCAGGCTCCGCGCGCCGCGGCTTTCGCTGACCTCGGCCGGATGGTCATAGACCAGCATCAGATCGAGGTCGGAGCCGGCCATCATTTCGCGCCCGCCACACTTGCCCATCGCCACCACTGCCATCGAACCGCCCCGCACCTTGCCGAAGCGTGATGCAAAGTCGGCGAGCACCGGCCGCAACAGCGCTCCCAGCGTCGCTGCCGCCATGGCGCTGCGATGTTCGCCCGCAACATCCGCGTCGATGCGGCCTTCCATCGTTGCCACGGAAAGCGAGAAATCCTCCTCCCGAACGGCGCGGCGGGTGATTTCGATCACGTCCTCCAGGAGCCGTGCGTCGCGCAGCTGGTTGCGCAACAGCCGGATCGGATCGCCCTGGTCCTCGGGCGAAAGCAGTCCTTCCAGCGCAGCCGGATGCCGTGCGAGGTGATCACCGAGCGACGGCGCGGCACCGAGCACCGACACCACCCGCTCCAGCAAGGCGGGGTTTTGCTGGAACAGCGAAAGAATCTGCACACCGGCGGGCAGGCGGGCGATGAAGGAATCGAATCGGGCGAACGTCGCGTCGGGTTGGCGCTGCCGGCCGAGCGCCGTCAGCAACGGCAGCAGCATCTGGTCCATCAGCTCACGCGAGCGCAGGGAGCGAAGCGCGCGCACATGTCCGGCCTGCCACGCACGCACCGCCGCGACGATGCGTGCGGGTTCGCTGAACCCGAGGTCACGTAGCGCCGACATGGTGTCTTCCGGCACCGAATCGCCACTGAAATCCAGGGTCGCCAGACTCTCCGGCACACCGCCGGGCATTTCCGGGACTTGCTCAAAGACGTCGGCGTAGTGCGCCCGCACGCGGGCGAGGCGTGCAAGCAGCGCCTCGGCAAAGGCTGCGGCCGACGGATAGCCCATGAACGTGGCGAACCGCGCGAGGTCAGCGGGGCGTTCCGGCAGCGTATGCACCTGCCGGTCGGAGACCATTTGCAAGCGGTGCTCGACCCGGCGAAGGAACCGGTAGGCGGTGGCAAGCTCCGCCGTGGCACGGCGCGGGATGTGCCCGGCACGCGCGAGGGCGCGCAAAGCGGCAAGCGTCGCCGGAACACGCAGACTGGGATCGCGTCCGCCCCACACAAGCTGCACCGTCTGTGCCAGGAACTCGATCTCGCGGATGCCGCCTTCGCCGAGTTTCACGTTATGTCCGAGCACCCGCATGACGGGATCGCCTGCCTCGGCGAGCGCGCCACCTTTGTGCCGGTCAATTCTGCGTTTCATCGCGTGGATGTCCGCGACCGCGGCGAAGTCCAAACCGCGCCGCCAGACGAACGGTCGAATTGCTTCGAGGAACGACACACCCAAGGAGAGATCGCCCGCGACCGGCCGCGCCTTGATCATTGCGGCGCGTTCCCAGTTCTGGCCCATGCTTTCGTAGTACGTGATGGCGCTGGTCAGCGGTAACGCTGGCGGTGTTGCCGACGGATCCGGTCGCAGCCTGAGATCGGTGCGGAACACGTAGCCATCCGCATCACGTGCCTCCATCAGTGACACGAGGCTGCGAGCGAAACGCGTGGCGAAGCCGGTCTGGGCATCGCCTGCGGAGCGTTCGGTGTATATCGGTGCCGCCGCATCGAAGAGCAGTACGAGGTCGACATCCGAGGAGTAGTTCAGTTCACGGGCGCCAAGCTTGCCCATGCCGAGCACCGTGAACCCGCCGCCTCGTGCGGGATGGTCCGGATGCGGGAGTCGCAGTTCGCCGGAGTCATGCGCGACGCGCAGCAGATGCGCGACCGCAAGCGACAGAGCCGCGTCTGCAAGGTCGCTCAGTGCTGCAGTGACACGCTCCAGCCGCCAGATACCGCCGGTATCGGCGATAGCGGTGGTCAACGCCACGATGCGCTTGGCGCGGCGCAGTGCCGCGGCGATCCGGTCGCGCCGGGTCTGCGGCGGTGTGGCATGGAGGTTGGCCAGCGCCGCGCGGACGACACTGTCAGGACCAGACGCGATCAGTGCGCCCAGGGATGCCGCCTCGCGCACCGCGAGGTCGGCCAGGAAGTCGCTGTTGCCGCCCAGACTCGCCAACATCGCCCTGACCTGGGGAGCCCGGACGAGGCGGGCTTCCGCGCGGCCGACGGCCGCGAAGCGCTCGATCAGACGCTCCGCGGCATCGGGGTTGGATGGCGCGGGCCAATCTGGCGGCAGCTCGAACGCGACGTCGTTCATGCGCGGGCAAGCTGGCGGTGAGGCGCTTCTCGGGTCAAGCGGCACGGGCCTGCGGTGTCGTGCTGCACCGACTGGCGCACGTTGCGCTCGGTTTCGGCGTCGCGCTTGCTGTGCTGGGGGCCGGCGGAGCCTGGCGCCTGTCGCAAGGGCCGGTCGATCTCTCGTGGTTCACTGCGCGGCTGGAGGCGGCGGCCAACGCCAATGGCGGACCCGTCCACCTCTCGATCGGCAGCACGGCGCTTGCGTGGGAGGGTTTCCGGCTCGGTGTAGATCGGCCGCTCGATCTTCGGCTGACCAATGTCGCGCTGTCCGGCCCGGCCGGGACGCAGCACATCGTAGTCCCGCGTGCCGAGGTTTCACTCTCGCTCGTCGCCTTGCTAACGGGCCGCTTTCAGCCGCGGGCAGTTGAGCTCGACAACCCGAGTCTCACGCTACGCCGTTCCGCCAACGGAACGCTCCGCTTCGATCTCGGCAACGCGCCGGCCGCCCTACATGCCGGCTCGTCCAATGCCGACGGGTCGCTGCCAGCGCTGCTCGAGGTGTTAGCGCAACCGGCCACCACCGACGAGACGATGACGCATTCCTGGATCGGTCAGATCCGCCGGGTGCGCATCCATGACGCGATGCTGACGATAATCGACGACGGCCTTGGCGTGACCTGGCACGCCCCGCACGGCGACGTCGAGCTGGACCGGGGTTCGGAGGGTGGCGTTGACGGAACATTTAACCTGGCGCTGGCAGTTGGCGACGCGAACGCGCGGCTGACCGGGACACTCGGGCTATCAGCAGGTGCGAATGAGACCAAGCTTTCCGCGCAGCTGACGCCGGTGAGCCCCGCGGCTCTGGCGACCCAAATACCGAGGCTCGCCGGTATCGCGGCTTTCAACGCACCAGTCGGCGCCGGGGCAGCATTGCGTCTGGGGCCTGATTTCGGCCTCAAGCACTTGCAGGTGACGTTGTCTGCCAATCCCGGAACGTTGCGCATCGACGGCGGGAACGTGCCGATGCTCGGCGCGACCCTGGCGCTGTCCGGCACGCCGGCCGATGTCACGATCGACTCGGCCCGCATTCAGCTCCGCGTCCGCAATGGCGGTCCGGTCAGCACGCTGACCGCCGGCGGGACGCTACACCGGAAAAACCAGCATTTCGACGCGTCTCTCTCCCTCAGTATCGACCAGTTGGATTTTGCCGACCTGCCTGCGCTGTGGCCGAAGGATGTGGGTGATGGCGCGCGCACGTGGATTACGGAGAACATCCCCGCTGGAAAGGCGCGCCAGGGCCGTGTCCAGATTGGCCTCTCTGGCAACAGCGATGACCTGTCGGGCGTGACCGTGACGTCCGCCTCCGGCACACTGCAGGGCACCGACCTGACCGTTCACTGGCTTCGCCCAGTTCCGCCGCTCGACCGCGGTCGGGCCGAACTGCGGATCATCGATCCCGACACGCTGCAAATCGCAGTCGCGTCCGCCCGGCAGACCGTGCCGCAGGGTGGTGCACCGCTGACAGCGCGCAACGGCTCAGTGCGTATCACTGGGCTGATGCATAAAGACCAGGTCGGCACCATCACGACGAACGTCGCGGGGCCGCTCGCCAGCGTCGTTGCGCTACTGAACGAGCCGCGATTGCACCTCCTGCACGACCACCCGATGGGGCTGCAGAATCCACAGGGCGACGTCACAGCCTCCGTGTCGGCGACGGTTCCGCTCGACGTTAACGTGAAAATCGACGCCATCGCCATTCGCGCCAAGGCGCACGTAACGGGGGCGCGTCTTGGCGGCGCGATTGCAGGGCACGACCTCAGCAACGGCACGCTCGACGTCACTGCAGACAATGCGGGACTGACGGTGAAGGGTCAGGGCGACCTGGCAGGCATCGGCACCACCATCGACGTCGCGAGGGATTTCCGCGCTGGCCCGCGGACCCAGGTCCTGCAGCGCATCACTGCCAGCGCCCGACCAACCGCGGCGCAGCTTGCCGCGGTCGGGCTGGACGCGACCGATGTCGTCTCCGGCCCGATGCAACTGCAGGCGGTACTGACCGAGCGCCGCGATGGCTCCGGCCGCGTGCAATTGAAGGCCAATCTGTCGGACTCGACGCTGAGCGTTGCACCGCTTGCGTGGCGCAAGACGCCCGGCGCCTCGGCGACGGCAACAGCAGTGTTACTACTTCAGAACGATAGCCTGATGGGGATCGACGGCATTACGCTCGATGGTGACGGCGTGACGCTGCGTGCCAGCGCGCAATGCAGCGGCGGGACCGTGACGTCGCTTCGCGTGGACCGGCTTGTGCTGGGCCGCAGTGACATGGCGGGCACGGTGCGGCTTCCCGCGAAGCCGAGAGTGGCGCCGATCGTGGTCGATCTGTCTGGCTCGCAGATCGATGTGTCGGCACGGTTGGCGCAACGCACACCCCGACAACCGAAACCACGTGTCAAATCGCCCCCGGGGCCGCCCTGGACACTCAACGCGCGCTTCGCCCGGGCCCTGATGGCGAAAGGACATCAGTTCGCGCCACTCACCCTCACGGCGTCCAACAACGGCGTGGTGTTCTCGCGGCTGAGCGTCGTCGGACGAACCGGCAATAACGCGCCGTTCAACGTGAAGATCGCGCCGGATCGCGGGGTGCGACGGCTGACAGTGAGCACGACCGACGCCGGTGAGCTGCTTCGCGCGCTGGATGTGACGAACAACATGCAGGGCGGCCGGCTGTCGGTGACGGGGACGTACGACGACTCGAATTCCAACCACACGCTGACGGGCACGGCCGAGCTGTCCGATTTCCGCATCCACCAGGCGCCGGCACTGGGTCGGCTCCTGCAGGCGATGACGCTGTACGGCCTGGTGGACGTGATGCGCGGACCGGGACTGGCGTTTGCGAAGCTGGAGGCGCCGTTCCGTCTGACCGACGGCAAGCTGGAGGTGACGGATGCGCGTGCGTTCAGTCCGTCGCTAGGCCTGACGGCGATGGGGCAGATCGATTTCAACGAGTCGCAGGCCAATCTGCAAGGCACGATCGTGCCCGCTTATTTCTTTAATTCGCTGCTCGGCAACGTGCCGGTGGTCGGGCGCCTGTTCAGCCCTGAGCGCGGTGGCGGCGTATTCGCTGCAAGCTATACATTGCGCGGGAAGTTGGCCAATCCGAGCGTCAAGGTGAACCCGCTGAGCGCGCTCACACCGGGATTCCTGCGAGGCGTCTTCCATATCTTCTGACCTTTTGCGTGCGCGGTACGAACAACGCCGCACACGCAAAAGGTCAGACGCGCATCGGCATCAGAACGTAGAGCGCGCTTGCGTTAGCGGCGTCCTGGACCACCGTGGGCGCTGAGCCGTCCGAAAATCGGAATTCCACTTCGTCTTGGATCTGGTCGGTGATGTCGTTCAGATAACGCGCCTGGAAGCCGATCTCGAGCGGCCCGGCCTCATACTTCACGTGGTCCGCGTCCAGTTCCTCGGTCGCCGTCCCTTGCTCCGGACTGTTCGCGGACAGCACCAGGAGGTCGCGTGCCAGCGACAGCTTCACCGGGCGAGAACGTTCTGACGAAATCGCCGCAACGCGGCCGACCGCATCGGCGAAATCCTTCTTGCCGACCCGAAGCACTTTGTCGTTGCCGCGCGGAATGACGCGTTCATATTCGGGGAACGTGCCGTCGATCAGCTTGCTCGTCAGCGTCACCTGGTCGATCTGGAACTGGATGCGCGTGTCCGACAGCCCGATCTCCACACTCCCGCTGACTTCATCGATCAGCTTGCGGAGCTCGTTGACGGTCTTGCGCGGAATGATGACGCCGGGCATCGCGGCCGCGCCTTCGGGCAGCGGCTCCTCCACACGCGCCAGACGGTGGCCGTCCGTCGCAACGGCACGCAGCACTTTCACACCGTCGCTCTCCGTCACGTGCAGGTAGATGCCGTTCAGGTAGTAGCGCGTCTCTTCCGTGCTGATCGCGAATCGCGTACGGTCGATCAGGTCGCGCAGTTGCTGCGCCGACAGTCCAAACCGGTGCGGCAGTGCGCCCGCGGTCATCGAGGGGAAATCTTCGGTCGGCAGCACCACCAGCTTGGTGTCGTACCGGCCGGACCGCAGCGCGAGCTGAGCATCGCCGCCGGGATGATCCAGCTCGATCTCCGCGCCTTCCGGCAGCTTGCGGACAATTTCATAGAGCGTCGCGGCAGGAGCAGTACAGGCGCCGTTCCGGGTCGTACTGGCAGCAACGTCCTCGACGACGGCGATTTCCATGTCCGTCGCGGTCAGGGTGAGTTTGCCGTCACGCACGGCGATCATGACATTGGCCAGGATCGGAATGGTGTTGCGGCGTTCCACGACGCTTTGCACGTGAGCCAGGGCTTTGAGCAGGGTGGCGCGGTCGGCCTTGAGTTTCATGGTGGCAAATCCTGTGGGGGGTCCGGCCGCTTTGGACCCGGCAGCGGAGGAAAACGGCGAATCGCGGGCGGAGTGTAGCAATTGCCATCAAGCTGCGCCAAGGCTGTCGGGGCCGCCGCGCCCCG
>JASHQG010000178.1 GCA_030037665.1 Acetobacteraceae bacterium | reverse complement strand
AAGCATTTTTGGACGCCGGTGCCCTGGATGTTGGAAGCCACCATCGTCCTGCAGCTTGTCGTGGGCGAACGCCTGGAAGCGCTCATGATCACCGCTTTGCTGTTCTTGAACGTCGGCCTGGGGGTTTTTCAGGAGTCGCGCGCCAACGCGGCGCTGGCCTTGCTCAAACAGCGGCTGTCACCGGTGGTGCGGGTCAGGCGCGATGCAACCTGGCAAAACCTGCCAGCCGCCGATCTGGTTCCAGGTGATCTGGTGCAATTATCGCTCGGCGCCATCGTGCCAGCCGATTTGCGCATCGTCGCCGGCGCGGTCTTGCTGGACCAATCAATGCTGACGGGTGAATCGATCCCCGTGGACGCCGAACCGGGCAAAACCGCGTTTGCCGGCGCAATGATCCGTCGGGGGGAAGCAACCGGCGCAGTCGTGGCCACCGGGACGCACACCTATTTTGGCCGAACCGCCGAACTCGTTCGCGTCGCCTATGTGGAAAGCAGCGAGCAACGTGCGGTGCTGGCGGTGGTGCGCGCGCTGACGGTGGTCAATTTCGCCATCGTCGTCGGCATCGTCGCGTACGCGCATACGATCGGCATGAGTGTGCAACGGATCGTGCCGCTGGTGCTAACGGCGCTCTTGTCGGCCGTCCCGGTTGCGTTGCCGGCTACGTTCACGCTGGCCGCGGCCCTTGGCGCGAGAACGCTTGCCGCGCGCGGCGTGCTGCTGACCAGGCTGAGCGCATTGCACGAAGCCGCCATGATCGACGTCCTGTGTGCCGACAAGACCGGAACACTGACCCGAAACGAACTAACAGTCCATGCCGTCCGGTCCGTTGATGCCGGGTATCAGGATGATGACGTCTGTGCGTTTGCCGCCTCTGCCAGTTCGTCCGAAGGCCAGGACCCGGTCGATACGGCGGTCCGCGCGCTCGCCCGTGAATGCGGCCGATCGCACGGGCCGACGCTCAGAGTTGCCCGCTTCCGGCCTTTCGACCCGACGTTGAAAATGGCGGAAGCATCGGTGATCGATGAAAGCGGTCGCGCGCTGCGCGTTGTAAAGGGTGCGCCGGCTGCTATCGCGGCAATGGCCCCGTTGTCGAGCACCGCCTCTATTGCGCTGAAAGAGTTTACCGACGCGGGTTACCGCACGCTTGCTGTCGCCGCCGGGCCCCCGGATGCTGTAAGGGTGATCGGGCTGATTGCGTTCGGCGATTCGCCGCGTGCCGACTCGCCAGCTCTCCTGGCCGAGCTGCGGTCACTGGGCGTGAGGACGGTTATGGTCACGGGAGACGCCGCAGCGACAGCGGCCACGGTGGCCGCCGCGATCGGCCTGCGCGGACCCGTGTGCCCGGCGGGAGAAATTCCCGACAGGGTGGGCCCCGACAGTTTCTCGGTCTATGCCGGCGTGTTTCCCGAAGACAAGTTCCGTTTGGTACGCGCATTCCAGCGTCAAGGTCACGAGGTTGGCATGTGCGGCGACGGCGCCAATGATGCGCCGGCACTGCGGCAGGCGCAGATGGGCATCGCCGTCTCGACGGCGACGGATGTGGCCAAGGCAGCGGCGGGCATCGTGCTGACGGACCCGGGGCTAGGCGGGATCGTCACATGCATCAAGGAGGGCCGGTCCGCGTTTCAACGCGTGCTGACCTACACCTTGAGTATTCTCGTCAACAAATGCGCATCCCTCATTGTTTTGGGCTGCGGTCTGGTGATGACCGGGCACGCGGTGCTCACGCCGCTCTTGCAGGCGCTGATGATGCTGGCTGCCGATTTCGTAACGATGTCGCGCGCTGCGGATCGTGCGCTGCCGTCCGAGTACCCCAACGCTTGGCGTGTGCGAAACCTGGTGCTCGCCGCCGTTCCGTTGGGCATCGTCAAGCTCTGTTACCTGGTCGGCGTGCTGGCGGTCGGTTGGTACCTTGTGCGGCTCGGTCCCGTGCAAATGCAAACGCTGACGTTCCTGACGCTGGCGCTTGCCGGACAGGCGAACATCTACGTCCTGCGCGAGAGACGCCATTTCTGGAAATCCCATCCGGCACCCATCATGATGGTCGCATCGGGCTGCGATGTGTTGGTGGTGACCGGTCTCGCGCTCGGTGGGATTTTGATGACCGGACTGCCGATCGCTGACGTGGCGGCAGTTTGGCTTGCGACGATTGCGTTCGCCTTCATATTCGACGCGATGAAACTGGGCGTGCGGGCACGCTTGCGGATTGACTGATCGGCGCGGCCACCGGCAACCGCGGCGGCCGCGCCGATCACCGCGACGAGCGCGGTGGCGTTCAGAACGCCGATAGCCGCGCGTGGCCGCTCTGATCTCGGTCAATGGATCAGGTGCCGCGTCGATGCGTTCATTGTGTGGTAACGATTGGATCACATTGCGACCGCAAGCTCGACCAATTCCGCGGTAATCTCTTCCTGCCGCACCTGATGCTCTGCTAAGGCGAGTGCCTGCAGCATGTCCTCCACTTTCGTGCGAGCGCGTACCATCGCGGCGGCACGCGCCTCATTTTCGGCAACGAAAGCGTGCATCGCCGCTTCGCAGAGCGCCGCAAAGACGTACTCTTCGGCCAGTCTCTCCAACAAGGCGTCCGGCGGCAGCGTGGTCAACGGCGGCACGCTCGCCTGCGCGATCGGAAATCTAGTCCGGTCAAGCGGCAGTAGGGACTGGCATGTCACGGCCACGCCCACGCCACGAGACCAGGTGGGGAAAACCACTTCGACGCCGCGAGGCTGCCGTGCCGCCATCCACTCGTACAATGCCTCTGCGACCCGAATGCACAGGCTGGCAATGCCCGCTGTCTGCGTGGCCATTGCGCTCTGCCACACCGGCGCAATTCCGTGCGTTGCGGCCATCAACAGACCCCGACTGCCGAGCAGGAACACATCCGCCGGCGAACGCGCCGCTGCCGCTGCGAGCACACGCTCAACAAATCCCCCCACGAATCCTTGCTCCGCGCAGAACACGATCCGTACGAGGTCGCCCTGTCCCTGATTGCTCCGCGCATCCGCGTCCTGCATCCGCAATGCCTGCGCGGTCACTTGTGCCACGGCGCCTGAATAAGCGCGCACGCCCGGCAGCAATTCTCGGCTCTGCTGCGCATGCGCGGCAGCGATTCCGCGCATCGCCCCGATCACCGCGTCAAGTTGACGCACGCCGCGAATGCGGGAGCGAACAGCGGCCAGGTCTTCAGCCATGATGAGCCTGCTGCGCCAGCAATCCGGCGAACGCCGCACGCAGCATGGCGGCAATTGCTTCGCTCATGCGTCCGTCACGAGCGATGCCCGTCACAGCCGTCGCAGCGTGCGCGTCCAGCCAGTCCGGCAGTGCCGATCGTAGTTCCGCAATCGACGTAGCCGGCACGGAATCCAGAATCCCCTCGCGTAACGCGAGTGCCAGCGCCACTTCGTCGACCAGCCGCAACGGCGCGGATTGCGGCTGAACCAGCAATGCGCGCAACCGTTCTCCGCGCACGATCTGCTTCTGCACGCGCGTGTCGGGGGCGCCGCCGAACCGAGTAAACAATTCCAGTTCGAGGAACTGTGCATAGTCCAGGCGGAACATGCCGGTGGTCTCACGCAAGGCCGGCGCCTGGGTCTTGCCGCCGACGCGGCTGACACTGGTGCCGATGTCGATTGCCGGCTTTTGGCCAGCATGAAATAGCCGCGCGTCCAGCACGAGCTGACCATCGGTAATGGAGATCAGATTTGTGGGGATATAGGCGCTGAGATTGCCAGCGTCGGTCTCGACAATCGGCAGCGCCGTCAGCGATCCGCCGCCCAGCTCCGGCGACAATTTCGCGGCGCGTTCCAGTAGCCGCGCGTGCAGGTAAAAAATGTCGCCGGGATAAGCTTCTCGGCCGGGTGGATGGCGGGTCAGTAGCGCGATTTCGCGATGCGTTGCCGCGTGCTTGGTCAGGTCATCCAGAACCACCAGGGCGTGCTGGCCGCGGTCACGGAAATACTCGGCGATGGTCATGCCGGCGAAGGGGGCGATCCATTGTAATCCGGGTGCGGAAGCAGCACCGGCTACGACGAAGATGCAATGCTCCGGTGCGCCCAGGCGCCGCACAGCGTCGATGACACGTGACACGGCCGAGGATTTCTGCCCCATGGCGACATAGATGCAGATCATGTCGCTGGACTTTTGATTGATCACGCTATCGACCGCGATGGCAGTCTTGCCGATGGCGCGGTCGCCGATGATCAGCTCGCGTTGGCCGCGGCCGAGCGGGAACAATGAATCGATGGCGAGAATACCGGTTTGCACCGGCTGAGTAACAAGGGCGCGGTCGAGAATTTCAGGCGCCGGGCGTTCTACCGGATCGTGACGCTTGGCTTCGACTGGCGGACCGCCGTCAAGAGGCCGACCGAGGGGATCCACCACGCGGCCCAGCAAACTGGTGCCAACGACGGTGCGGACGACTTCCCCGGTGCGGCGCACCATGGCGCCCGCTTCCAGCGTGCCGATGTCGTCGAGCAGTACGCAGCCGATCGCATCGGCGTCCAGGGTCTGGGCAAAGCCAAGCTGACCGGTTTCGAATCGCAGCACTTCGTCCAGCCGCGCGTTGGACAGGCCGGTGACCATGGCAATGCCGTCCCCGACGCTTGCGACGTGGCCGACTTCGGCGATCTCCGGTGCGAGAGGCGTCGCCGCTACGCGCCGGCGCGCGTCTTCAAGCCACGGACTGTGCGACGTCATGGGCAGCGGCTTCATGCAACGATTGCGTGATGCGGTCGAGGTCGGCGCGCCACGAATTGCGGATTAACACAGATGGGGCGGCGAGCTCGATGCCAGCGAGCAAGGTGGGGTCGGTGCGGAAGGTGATACGCGGTGGCGCACCAAGCGCCCGAGTGAGGATCGCGCGTGTGTCGGCCTGCGCGGCATCGTCCAGTGGGACGGCCGAACGCAACTCAAAGTCCGCGCTCGCCAAAGCGGAACGTGCGGGATGCGTGGCGAGTGTTTCCGCCAGGGTGTCGACGAAGGCGCGGTTCAGCTCGCGTGGCGGTATGCGTTGCAGCAAACGCGTGGCAATGGTCAGAGCAAGATCGGCGGCCTCGCATTCCAGCGCCTCACGCATGCTGTGCTGATCGTGCGCAATGGCTCCTTGTGCATCGGCCAGCAGTCGTGCTGCCGCTTCGGTAGCGTGCTGCAACAAAGTGGTGCGTTCAGCTTCGGCCCCGGCGCGGGCCTCGGCGAGGACACGCTGGCCTTGTGCGGCCAGGCCATCCCGCTCGTGGGCGAGCGATGCCGCTTCATCGGCCGTCTTCTGGCGCTGTGTTTCCGCGTCGGCCAGCAGCTTGTCTGCGGCTTCGCGCCGCGCGGCAATGACGGCAGCAACCGGCCGGAACAGGAAGCGTGCCAATAGCCAGACGAGAACGAGGACGTTAACCGTCTGTAGCGCCAACGTCCAAAGGTCGATGCGCATGGGAGGTACTAACCTCTTACATCCGCCCTCATTGCCCGCTCACTTCACGAACGGATTGGCGAACAAAAGCAGCAGGGCGATGACCAGGCAGTAGATCGCCATCGTCTCTATCATCGCCAGGCCGACGAACAACGTGCGCGACAACGTGCCTGCGGCTTCCGGCTGGCGCGCGATTGCGTCCAACGCAGCCGCGACCGCCCGGCCTTCGCCCAGGCCGGGGCCAATGGCGCCGAACGATACCGCCAACGCAGCACCAAAGATGCTGGCGACCTGGATCCAATTCATGACTTTGCCTCCTCTGTTGGCAGCGCTTCACCAACTGCGCCGCTGATGAACACCATGGCCAGCACGCTGAAGATGTAGGCCTGGATGGCGCCGGTCAGCAGTTCCAACGCCATCAGCGGTACCGGCACCAGCAACCCTGCCAGCGACAACACGAGCGCAACGACGAACGCGCCGCCCATCACGTTGCCGAACAAGCGCACCAGAAGAGAGAAGGCACGGGTGATGCTCTCTACCAGGTTGAGTGGCACCAGCAGCAGGTTCGGCTCGGCGAAGCTGGCAAGCCAGCCGACGACACCGCGCGCCCGGATGCCGAACCAGATGATGGAGGCGAACACGATACCAGCCAGCGCTGCGTCGGTTTCCAGATGCGCGGTCGGCGGCTCGATGCCCGGGACCAGCGACGACCAGTTCGCGGTAAGGATAAACAAGAACAGCGTGCCGATGAGTGGCAAGTAGGGCTTGGGGTCCGCGTGCATCGTATCGCGGATCTGGCCGGAGACCGCATCGACCAGCAATTCGAGTACAGCCTGAGCCGATGAAGGCCTGTGCAGCGCGAGGCGCCGCGTCAGCAGCCAGGAGCTAAACGTCAGCACTGCCATGGTGCACCAGGTGAGCAGT
>JASHQG010000177.1 GCA_030037665.1 Acetobacteraceae bacterium | reverse complement strand
TCGCGCACAATCTGCGCCGGCGCATAGAACCCCATCGGCTGCGCGTTCAAGAGCGCGCAGCAGAAGATGTCGGGGTGATGGCATTTCAGCCAGGATGACGCATAGGCGATCAGTGCGAAACTTGCGGCGTGACTCTCGGGAAAACCGTAGCTGCCGAAGCCCTCGATCTGGCTGAAGGTCCTTTCCGCGAATTCCTGCGTATAGCCGCGTTCCCGCATGCCCGCGATCATCTTGTCGCGGAAATGATGCACACCGCCTGTGAACTTGAATGTCGCCATGCTGCGACGGAGCGCATCCGCCTCGCTCGGCGTGAAGCCGGCACAGACGATCGCCACCTGCATCGCCTGTTCCTGGAACAATGGCACGCCGAGGGTCTTTTCCAGCACACGGCGCAGTTCTTCGGTGGGGTAATGGACCGGTTCGATGCCCTCACGGCGGCGCAGATAGGGATGCACCATGTCGCCCTGGATCGGCCCCGGCCGCACGATCGCCACCTGGATGACGATGTCATAGAACGTGCGCGGTTTCAGCCGCGGCAGCATCGACATCTGCGCGCGTGATTCGATCTGGAAGGTGCCGAGCGTGTCGGCGTGGCGGATCATTTCGTAAGTGGCGGGATCTTCCGCGGGAATGGCGGCGAGATCGAGCCGCTGGCCGCGATGCTTCTCCAAGAGATCGAACGCGCGGCGCAGGCAGCCGAGCATGCCCAGACCGAGAACGTCCACCTTCATGAAGCGAAGGATATCGATATCGTCCTTGTCCCATTCGATGACCTGGCGGTCTTCCATGCGCGCCGGCTCAATCGGCACAAGGTCGTCAAGGCGGTCCTGCGTCAGGACAAAGCCACCGGGATGTTGCGACAGATGACGCGGGAAATTGAGCAGCGTTCGCGCCAGGTCGATGGTCAGACGGAGACGCGGGTCTTCGATATTGAGGTTCAGTTCGGCGGCACGTTCCTCCTCGATGCCATCCTCGCCCCAGTGCGACATCTGCGTCGCCAGCGCACCGGTCACGTCCTCCGTCAGGCCGAGCGCCTTACCCACGTCGCGGATTGCACCGCGGCCACGATAGCGGATCACCGTGGCGCAGATTGCGGCGCGGTCGCGGCCATAACTGTCATAGACCCACTGGATGACTTCCTCGCGCCGGTCGTGCTCGAAATCCACGTCGATGTCGGGCGGCTCCTTGCGTTCGGCGCTGACGAAGCGTTCGAATAACAGGCCGCCGCGCGTCGGATCGATCGAAGTGATGCCCAGCACGTAGCACACCGCCGAATTGGCGGCGGAGCCACGGCCCTGGCACAGAATGTCGCGCGAGCGCGCGAAGCGGACGATGCTGTCCACCGTCAGAAAGTATGGCGCGTACTGCAGCTCTTCGATCAGTTCGAGTTCGTGGCGGAGCTGGTGGATCACCGCGTCCGGCACCCCGTCGGGATAGCGCCGCGCCGCACCTGCCCACGTCAGTTCTTCCAACGTCTGCTGCGCGGTCATGCCAGGAAAGCGGACTTCGTGCGGATACTGATAGCGCAGTTCATCGAGAGAGAAGCGGCAGCGGTCGGCAATCTCCAGCGTGCGCGCGACGGCATCGGGATGGCGCGAAAAGAGACGCGCCATTTCTTCCGGGGGTTTCAGGTGGCGATCGGCGGAGCGCTCACGGCGGAAGCCGGCATCATCGATGGTGCAGTTCTCGCGAATGCAGGTCAGCACGTCCTGCAGCATGCGACGTTGCGGCACGTGATACAGCACGTCGCCGGTGGCAACGGTGGGGACGCGCGCGGCACGGGCGAGGTCGGCGATCTGCTGCAGACGCACGGCATCGTTGGGGCGGCGCTGCAGGGTGAGTGCAACGTAGGCATGGTCGGGAAAAACCTCGCGGAGACGCCGCAGGTTCTCGTCAGTGATGGCATGGCAGAGGATGGCCATGAGGCCTTCGGCATGGGGAGCAAGGTCGCTCCAATGCAATTCGCAGGCGCCTTTGCCAGCCCGGCTCTTTCCCAGAGTGAGCAAGCGACAGAGACGCGAATAGGCGACCCGGTCGGTGGGGTAGACGAGGATTGAGGTGTTGTCGGCGAGATCCAGTCGGCAGCCGATGATCGGACGGATGTTGGCTTCCTCTGCGCGCTGATGGGCACGAACAATGCCGGCAAGGGTGTTGCGGTCGGTTATGCCGAGTGCGGGGAGGCCGAGAATGGCGGCTTGCGCGACGAGCTCCTCGATGTGCGAGGCGCCACGGAGGAAGGAGTAGTTGGTGGTGGTCTGGAGTTCAATGTAAGGGGTCATCTGTAAAAGTATGCGCTTGGTCTGACCTAGAAAAATCCGTGCAGGAACCAGCGGAGATCGCCGGTTACCGGATCGTCGCCGTCGCCGCGGCGGAACAGCCAGAAGCGCTGACCCGCCTCATCCTCCACCCGGAAATAGTCGCGCACCGAGCGCATCTCTCCTGCACGCTTCCACCACTCGCCGGCGATGCGTTCCGGCCCATCGGCACGACGCACGCGGTGGCGCACGCGGCGCCAGGTGAAGGCAACGGGGGGCTGGTCGGGCAGCAGCGCCATCGCGTCCACTGGCTGCGGCGGATCCAGCAGCCGCACCGGGCGCGGCAGGTCAACCGGCCAGGCCGTGCGGCGCGGTGGTGCGACCGCAGGCACGTGGCGAACGGAACGCTCCGGCACATCGCTCTCCACCGGCGCGGCGCGCCAGACGCGGCGGGAACCGAGCCGGTTCTCCAGCCGGTCAACCAGGGTGGAGACGTCCGTGCCGGTTTCCTCCGTACCAGGCAGCAACGCTTCGGTCTGGGCATGGGGCAGCCTGTCGATCAGCACCGCGATCAGGTGCATCGCCTCGATGCCCAGGCCGGGATCGATGCGCTCCAGCTTCTCGTCCAAGAGGCGGGCCAGGTGGCGGGCGTCGCGCGAGGGACGGGCGGTGCCGATACGCAGGGACTGCACCGAGCCGTCGACGCGGTGGAATACCAGGTCCAGGCGACGGGCGCCTTGGCCGGTCTTTTCCAGGGCGGCGCAGATGGTGCGAACCAGGGTGGCGTTGGTTGTGGCGAAGGCCTCGGCGGTGAGCAGCGGCTCGACGAAGGTGAGGCGGGCCTGGGGCAGATCGGGCGGCACCAGCGGCACGATCGGCTCGAACACGGTGCCGAGTGCCTGGTCCAGGCGGTTGGCGACGAGCGGACCGAAGCGGCGGGTCAGCGGGGCGCGCGGGACGGCGGCGAGTTGTTCCACACGCTCGAAGCCGAGCAGGCGGAGGGATTCGAGCGTGTCGGGGGGAAGGCGAAGAGCGGCGATGGGGAGGGGCGCGAGAGCAGGACCGGTGGTGCCGATGGGGACGACCTTCACCCTGCCCTCTCCTGCTTTGCGGCAGAGGGGGTCGTGTCTGGCCACTGCGTGTGCCGCACCGGGCGTATCCGCGATGGCGGCGCGTGCCGCCAGGCCCTGGGCCTCGCAGCGGGCAACCAGATCGCGCAGCAGGCGCGTCTCGCCACCGTGCAGATGCGCGCAGCCGGTGACGTCCAGCCACACGCCGTCCGGTGCGTCAGGCGCAACCAGCGGCGTGTAGCGCAGGCACCAGGCGGCGAGGCGGCGCAGTGCCCCGGCGTCTGCCTCCGGTTCGGCGGCGTGGATGGTCAGGCCGGGCACCTCTGCCTGCGCCTGCGCCAGCGGCATGCCGGGGTACAGCCCGAGCGCCGCGGCTGCCGCGTCGGCCGCCGCCACGCTCAGCCGGCGGCCGTCGTGCGCCGCAGTGACCAGCGGGCCATCAGGCGGAACGTCGGCGTGCCGGCACAGCCGGTCGGTCGGGAAGGTCGGTAACCACAGCGAGATGACCCGTCGCATCACATGCCTCCACGATCCAGGATGAAGTTTCACCGCCACGGCAGCGTGTCAGGTCCAGCCGCCAGCGTTGCGGCCCCAGGCCGGGCGTGTCCGGCGCGTGCGCCAGGGGCGGCGGCGAGGGCAACGCGGCGATCCGCCAGCGGGTGACGGCAGCGGAAGGCTCGGCAAGCGCCGGATCGTCGTGCCGGCGGCTGCGGCGCAGCGCGAAGGCCACCACTCCCGAGGTTTCCGCCGCGAGCTGCAGCCGGCGTGACGCGCTCAGCGTCAGGCGGCCCGACAACTCTCCCACCACGCCGGCGAGGCCGCGGTGGCGAAGGCCCTCCTCCATGGCCTGCAGCACGGCGTCCGGCTTGCCGGTCTCGGCGTAGATGACACGATCCGGGTGCAGGCCGGCAGCGGCCAGACCGGGAGCGAACAAATCCGCTCTTTCCGTGACCCAGAGGACCGGGCCGCGGTGGCGGGCCAGAATGCCGGCGACAAACAGAACCGCCGCTGCACCGTGCTCCGTGTCCGGGCCGGCGCCGGCAACCTCATGCAGCGCGCCAAGCGCGATGCCGCGGTCCGGCAGGGCGGCGTCGATCGCCGGGCCGAGTGGGGTGGCGATGCGCCGGACAGGCGCGCGGCCTCGCTCCAGGCGGGCAATGCGGACGCGCAGGTCTTCGATCAGGGAGGGCGACTGGTCCATGCTGTTCCCCTCTCGTTCGCCAGGGGAACAGGAACATATAGAGAACTTCAGGGTCGAGTCGAGTCGAAAGAAAAGCCCGTTCAGGCCGTGGGCTTTTGCCGGAGATAGAGAGCGGCGACCGCTCCGGCAGCCTTGCCGCCCTTCCGGAGGGATGACGACTCCCCATGCCTATGCTACGCGCGGTCCATGTCGCAAACCGCGTCGCCGCCACTGATCGCCGTGCTGAACGGGCCGAACCTGAACATGCTTGGCCTGCGTCAACCGCATCTCTATGGCAGCACCACGCTCGACGATGTGGAGCAGCTTTGTGCCGAGACTGCGGACGTGTTGGGTCTCGCGATTGATTTCCGCCAGACCAACGGCGAGGGCGAACTGGTCACCTGGGTGCAGGAATGCCGCGGCCGCGCCGCCGGCATCGTCATCAATCCCGCCGGCTACTCGCACACATCCGTCGCACTGCTCGATGCGCTGCTGGCGACCGACCTGCCGGTGATCGAGGTGCACATCACCAATATCCATCGCCGCGACGAGTTCCGTCACCACTCTTTTGTCTCCAAGGCAGCGACCGGGGTGATCTGCGGCCTTGGTGTGCGCGGTTACGCTTTGGCGTTGCAGGCTATGGCCGAAATATTAGAGAGCGACGCATGACGCGCATTCCGTTCGATCCCGATGCGATCCGCGCGCTGGCGGCCGTGCTGACGGAGACCGGGCTGTCGGAAATCGAAATTGCCGAAAAGGACAGCCGCATCCGCGTCGTGCGGGCGAGCGCCGCCGCGTCGGCACCCCCGCCGCCCACCGTGGTGGCCGTCCCGGCCTCTGCCGCGCAGACAGCGCCCGCCGCGATGGAGAATGAACTGGCGGCGCATCCTGGCGCCGTCATCAGTCCCATGGTCGGGGTCGCCTATCTGTCCCCGGAACCCGGCTCGCCGCCGTTTGTCACCGTTGGCCAGACAGTTGCCGCAGGAGAGACACTGCTGCTGATCGAGGCGATGAAGACGTTCAACCAGATCAAGGCACCGAAGGCCGGAACCGTGGCGCGCGTGCTGGTGACAAACAGCGCGCCCGTGGAATACGGCGAAGTGCTGATGATCCTGGAAAGCTAAGCGCGTCACGCCGTTGTTCCAGAAAATCCTCATAGCGAACCGCGGTGAGATCGCTCTTCGCATTCAGCGCGCATGCCGCGAACTCGGCATTCCCACCGTTGCGGTACATTCCACGGCCGATGCCGAGGCGATGCACGTTCGTCTGGCAGACGAGGCGGTCTGCATCGGCCCGCCGCCGGCCAAGGACAGCTATCTGAACATTCCGTCAATCCTGTCGGCGGCCAGCATCACCGGCGCCGACGCGATCCATCCCGGATACGGCTTCCTTTCCGAAAACGCCCGTTTCGTTGAGATGGTGGAGGCGCATGGGCTGAGCTTCATCGGC